>JAEZBK010000065.1 GCA_023427355.1 Pseudomonadota bacterium | reverse complement strand
GTTTCGGCGGCGGTGGTGGCGGCTTCGGCGGCGGCGGCGCATCGGGGGGCTGGTGATGCTGAACGAAGACGAACGCAAGCGCATCGCCGATGCGGTGACACAGGCCGAAGAGGGCACCACGGGCGAGATCACCTGCGTGCTGGCGCAGGACGTTTCCAATTACCGCGAAGTGCCGCTGGTCTGGGCCGGCCTGGTCTCGCTGGGCCTGCCGCCCTTGCTGGTGCTGGCGGGGCTGCACGAGCCCTTGCTGCATGGCGGCTGGAGCGACGGCACCGAAGACGGCCTGATCCTGCGCGCGCTGTCACTCTATGCGGCGGTGCAGGCGGTGCTGTTCGTGGGCGTGGCCTTCGCGGCAAGCTGGCCGCCCTTGCGCCGCCTGCTGACGCCCGGCGCGCTGAAGCGCCATCGCGTCGGGCAGATGGCGCGGCATCATTATACGGCGGTGGGCACGCGCCTGCCGCCCGATGCGCCGCATGTGCTGATCTTCGCCTGCTTCGAGGATCACCGGGTCGAGATCGTCGCCAATCCCGCGATCCATGCCGCCGTGGGCCAGGCGCTATGGAATGATGTCGTGGCCGCCGTGGTGGACGGCATGAGATCGGGCCGCAGCGCCGAAGGCTTCATCCGCGCGGTGCAGTTGTGCGGCGATGCGATGGGCCAGCACTTCCCCGCCAACGGCCCGGACGAAAACCGCCTGTCGAACGACATCGTGGTGCTGTGAGATGTCATCTGCAAGCCTCATTGATGCTTTCGACAAAAGAGTGCAGCGCCGCCTTAATGAGATGTGTAGTGCGGCTGCTACGAAATTCGGTCAAATAGATGCTGATTGTTCAGCCAGAGGCATTTTTCACAGTAGTATGCGCCTTCAGCGTCAAGCTGCCACCATGGAAGCAGAGTTGAAGGCGGCTATTGATTGGGCTCTTGCAGAAACTGAAGCTCTGGCAAAACTGCATGGTTTTGAGCGAAGTTCATTTTCCCACCTTTTAATTTCAAATTTGCGCCGCCATTTCTATCACTTGAATGATTCAGTGCGCTGGGGGGATGGTATTTCAATGATGGTGGCGCCGTTGCAGCAGGCACGGGAGCGAATGCTTGCCACCATCGATGGTGATTTGAGTGAGTTTGAAGTGGGCATTTGGAAGCCCCGCAACTCGGAGGTAGTGGCGGTGAGTTCGACCACAAACCATCTCACGATCAATGGACCTAATAGTGGATCAATTCAGCAGGCAGGTTCGGGGTCTTCCCAAGCGATTACGATTTCTCAAGTTGAAATCGCTGCTGAATCCTTGGTTCGGGCTATCTCTGCAGCGCCTGTTTCTGAACAGCTAAAGACAGAGATGATGGCTGAGATTGAGACTATACGGTTGCAATCTCGTCGCTCCTCTCCGAACGAAGCGGTGATGCGTGCGGCGGCTGAAGGTCTGAAGGCTCTTTCTTATGGAGTCGCGGGAAATTTGCTGACCCCACCAGTGACGGCACTGTTGGCGGCGATAGGGATGGGCTGAATGCGCGTGCCGGTTGAGGGGATTGAACCCCCGACCTTCGGTTTACAAAACCGCTGCTCTACCGCTGAGCTAAACCGGCCACGCGCCTGACCAGATACTTGGCCGCCGCCTGATAGGCAACCCGGCCTGTGAAACTTGCCAAGGCGTCCCAAAAGCGGCAATTCCGGTCCATGAGAAAAGCCGCCTTCCTTGCCATGCTCGCCGCCTGCCTGTGGGCGGGCGCGGCCACCGCACAGACGCCGCTGGACCGCCTGCGCACCGACCTGCTGGCCGGAACCAGCGCCACCCAGGTCCTGACCGGCTATTGCGCCACGCTGCAACTGGCCTCGCCGCCGGTCATCCGCGCGCTGCGGGATGACGTGGCAATTCCGGCCCCGCCGGAGGTGCGCGCGCTGCTGGGCGCGGGCGCGGGCGAGGTGGTGCGGCACCGCCGGGTACGGCTGGCCTGCGGCGACCATGTCCTGTCCAACGCCGACAACTGGTATCTGCCCGCGCGCCTGACGCCGGAGATGAACCGCCTGCTGGAGGAAACCGAAACCCCCTTCGGCACCGCGGTGCGGGCGCTCGATTTCAGCCGCCGCACGCTGGAGGCCGACACCGCCACCGGCACCGATGCGGTGCTGCGAATCCGGGCGGTGCTGTCCACCGGGGCGGGCCTTCCTTTCAGCGTGGTGGTCGAGAATTACAGCCGCGACCTGATCGCGCCGCCCGGCCGGTAAACGGGCGGAAAACGGGCGGGCAGGGGCTCATATTGTCACCCCCGCCGGGCTTCTGTAGGACTGGCAGGCCTTCCTGTCAGCCGTTCCAAGCAAGCCCGATCCATGTCCGCAAAACAGCGCATCCTCATCACCTCTGCCCTGCCATATGTCGCCGGGGTCAAGCATCTGGGCAATCTGGTGGGCTCGATGCTGCCGGCCGACGTCTTCGCCCGTTTCAACCGGGCGCGCGGCCGCGAGACGCTGGCGATCTGCGCCACCGACGAGCATGGCGCGCCTATCGAGCTGGCGGCGCTGGAAGAAGGCATCGGCCCGCGCGCCTATGCCGACAAATGGCATGCGGTGCAGAAGAAGCTGGGCGATGATTTCGGCCTGGCCTGGGACAATTTCGGGCGCTCGTCATCGCCGCAGAACCATGAACTGACGCTGCATTTCGCGCGCCAGCTCTGGAAGAACGGTTTCCTGGAAACCCGCACCACCAAGCAGGCCTATTCGCCCACCGACGGCCGCTTCCTGCCCGACCGTTATGTCA
The DNA here is from genome assembly GCA_023427355.1 of Pseudomonadota bacterium. Classification (GTDB taxonomy): domain Bacteria; phylum Pseudomonadota; class Alphaproteobacteria; order Micropepsales; family Micropepsaceae; genus Rhizomicrobium. The sequence goes on along the minus strand of JAEZBK010000065.1, from coordinate 3,121 downwards.
TCGGCACCTGCCCGCATTGCGGCTATGAGCGGGCGCGCGGCGACCAGTGCGAGAATTGCACCCGCGTGCTCGATCCGGTCGATCTCATCAATCCGCGCTCGGCTGTCTCGGGCGCGCAGGATGTGGAGATTCGCGATTCCACGCATCTCTTCCTCAAGCAGTCGCAATTTTCCGACAAGCTGCGCAGCTGGATCGAAAGCCACAAGGCCGACTGGTCGCCGGTCGTCACCTCCATCGCCTTCAAGTGGCTGGATGAAGGCCTGCGCGACCGCGGCATCACCCGCGATCTGGAATGGGGCATCCCGGTGCCCGACGACATCGCCGACGGCGCGCTGAAGGGCAAGGTCTTCTACGTCTGGTTCGACGCGCCCATCGAATACATCGCCGCCACCAAGGAATGGGCCGACCGCACCGGCGGAGACTGGAAGCGCTGGTGGCATGGCGAAGAAGCCGCCGATGTCACCTATTGGGAATTCATGGGCAAGGACAATGTGCCCTTCCACACGGTGGGCTTTCCCGTGACCATCATGGGTTCGGGCGAGCCCTGGAAGCTGGTGGACCGGCTCAAGGGCTTCAACTGGCTCAACTATGACGGCGGCAAATTCTCCACCTCCGGCAAGCGCGGCATCTTCATGGATGCGGCGCTGGATGTCGCCCCCGCCGATGTGTGGCGCTATTACCTGATCGCCAACGCGCCGGAGAGCGCGGACAGCAACTTCACCTGGGAACATTTCGCCGGCGTGGTGAACAAGGACCTGGCCGACGTGCTGGGCAATTTCGTGCTGCGCGTCACCAAATTCTGCGCCGCCCGCTTCGATGGCCGGATGCCGGGCGAGGGCGCATATGGCGACGAGGAAAAGGCGCTGATCGCCGACCTGGAGCAGCGCGTCAGGACGTACACGGACTATCTCGAAGCCGCCGATTTCCGCAAGGCCATGGGCGAGCTGCGCGCCATCTGGGTGGCGGGCAATGAATATCTCACCCGCGCCGCGCCCTGGACCCAGATCAAGACCGACCGCGACAAGGCGGCGGTGGGCGTGCGCATGGGCCTGAACCTGGTGCACCTGTTCACGCATCTGTGCTGGCCGGTGATGCCGGAGCTGGCGAAGAAGATGCACCTGGCGATCCAGCCCATCGGCGGCTATGCGGGTGCCAATGGCGAGATCGTCATTCCCTGGCCGTCCGATCCGATGGCGCAGGAACTGGATGACCTGACGCCCGGCCAGCCCATCACCCCGCCCGATGTTCTGGTGACCAAGATCACCGACGAGCAGATCGAGGAACTCAAGACCCGGTTCGGCGGCGCATGACCGCGAAGGCATGCGGCACCTGCGCCCTGTGTTGCAAAGCTGATGCGAGCGTAATGCGCGCGCAGCGCGCTTTATGGTCGCGTCAATCCCCCGGCTTGCCCGGGGGATCCAGAGGCAGACACACATGACCGCGAAGGAATGCGGCACCTGCGCCCTGTGTTGCAAAGTCATGGGCATCCATGCGCTGGACAAGCCGCGCGGCCAGTGGTGCCCCAATGTCATGCCCAAATGCGGCTGCGCCATCTATGCTCAGCGGCCGCAGGAATGTGCCGACTTCGCCTGCACCTGGCTGCTGGATGAAAATCTCGGCCCCGAATGGAAGCCCGACAAGTGCAAGATGGTGCTGGTCTCCGAAGAGGCCCGCAAGCGCACCATGGTCTATGTCGATGCCTCCCAGGCCGATGCCTGGAAGAAGCAGCCTTATCTTGCGCGCCTGACCGCGTTGATGCAGGCCGGCCTGCCCCTGGGGCGGCTGGTGTTCATCGATGTGGGGGGCAGGGTGTCGCTGATGCTGCCGGACCGCCTGGAAGACCTGGGCGTGCTGGGCCCGCAGGATGAAGTGGCGCTGCAGATCGCCCGCTATCCGCACGCGACGCAATACAGCGTGCGCGTGACGAGGCCCTAAGCCAGCGGCTCCCAGCCGTTTGGCGTCAGCGCCTCCAGCGGCGAGAAACGGATCTTGTAGTCCATCTTGTCGCTGCCCTGCACCCAATAGCCCAGATAGACGTAAGGAAGGCCCAGTTCGCGGGCGCGCCGGATGTGATCCAGGATCATGAAGGTTCCCAGCGAGCGGGCCTCCTCGCCTGGATGGTAGAAGGAATAGACCATCGACAGGCCGTCCTTCAGCCTGTCGGTCAGGGCGGCGGCGGTCAGCAGGCCGTCCTTGTTGCGATATTCGACGATCTGGGTTTCGACCGGCGTTTCCTCGACCATGGCGACATAGTCGAACAGGCCCATGTCGCTCATGCCGCCCCCGGCGTGGCGCGAGTCCAGATAGGTGCGCAAAAGGGCGAACTGTTCGCGCGTCGCCTCGGCGGCGACTTCCTGGCGGACAAGATCGGCGTTGCGCCTGAGCGTGCGCTTCTGGTTGCGGCTGATGTTGCAGCCATCGGTCATCACCCGCACCGAGACGCAGGCATTGCACCCGTCACAGGCGGGACGATAGGCAATGGACTGGCTGCGGCGGAAGCCGGAATGGGTCAGCGCTTCCGACAAGGGCTGCGCAAGGTTCCCGGACAGGCGCGCGAAGACCTTGCGCTCCACCTTGCCCGGCAGATAGGGGCAGGGCCCCCCGGGCGTGAGGAAGAATTGCGGAATGCGGGCGGAGCGCTGGTCAGTCACGCCGGGGATTATGCCAGCGAGTCCGGCGGCAGCGCCAGTGGCTGCGGCCTGCCGGGGCGATGTTTGGGGCGTGCGAAACGATCCGGACATCGCCTGTCATCGCCCGGTTCAGTTGCCCAGGATGCCGCCGCTGGGCGCGGGCGGCGCCTCGCGCAACAGCATGATGGAAAGACGGCGGTTGGCCGACGCACTGGGGTTTTCCGGCAGCAGCGGTTCGGACGCCGCCTTGCCCGAGACTTCATAGATGCGATCCTGGCCCAGGCCACCGGCCTGCAGCACGGCGCGCGCCGCATTGGCGCGGTCCGAAGACAGCTTCCACGAATCATTGCCCGTATCGCTGCCGCTGGTATGGCCGGCGATGGACACGCGGTTGGAAAGGGTGGAGACGATGCCGCCCACCGCCGTCAGCAGCTTGCGCGCCACGGGCGTCAATTCGTTCGAACCCTGCTGGAACATGGGACGGCCTTCCT
>JAEZBK010000181.1 GCA_023427355.1 Pseudomonadota bacterium | reverse complement strand
GTCCTGGCGCTGAGCTTCGTGGTCTGGGGCGTGGGCGACATCTTCACCGGGGCCACCCGCACCGCCGTGGCCACGGTGGGCGACGTCAATATCGAGAGCACCGACTTCCAGCGCACCTACCGCAACTTCCTGCGCCAGCAGAGCGAGCGCATGGGCGGCATGGAGATCACCCCCGACATGGCCCGCACCATGGGCCTGGGCCAGACCGCGCTGCAGCAGATGATCGACCGGGTGGCGCTCGACAATTACGCCGCCGCCCAGGGCATCACCGCCTCGGACGCCGATGTCGCCGAACAGATCCGCGCCATTGACGGCTTCAAGGGCGCCAGCGGCCAGTTCGACTACATGCAGTTCCAGCGCGCGCTGCAGAGCGTGGGCTACACCGAGGAGCAATTCACGCGCGAGGTTCGCGCCGACATGGCCCGCAACCAGCTCACGGCGTCCGTGGAAACCTTCTTCGGCCTGCCGGGCGAATATTCCCTGGCGCTGTATCTCTATGTGAACGAAAAGCGCGCCGCCGATTACATCGTCCTGCCCCCCTCGGCGGCAGGCGAGATCGCCTCGCCCGACCAGAAGACGCTGGAGGCCTTCGTCAAGGAAAACGCCGCCCGCTTCTCGACGCCGGAATATCGCGACGTGCAGTTCGCCTATGCCACGGCATCCGAAGTGCCCGTCACCGTGACCGACAAGCAGATCCAGGACGAATATGCCGCCCGCAAGGCGAGCTATGTCGTGCCCGAACGCCGCGAGCTGTCGCAGCTGGAGTTCAAGAACGAGGCCGAAGCCCGCAAGGCGCGCGACCGCATCGCCGCCGGCACCAGCTTCGAGACGCTGGTGAAGGAACGCGGCCTGACCCCGGCGGATGTCTCGCTGGGCGTGAAGTCGCCCGAGGAACTGGGCGATCCCGCCGCCGCCAAGGCCGCCTTCGCGGTGGGCGCGAACGAAGTCAGCCAGCCCGTGCAGGGCACCTTCGCCTGGCTGCTGTTGAAGACCGGCAAGATCACGCCCGGCAATACCCGCACGCTGGACGATGTGCGCGACGAGTTGCGCCAGACGGTGCAGCAGCAGCTCGTGGCCCAGCACATGGACGAAAAGCTGAACGCCTATGAAGAGGCGCGCAACAAGGGCCAGAGCCTGGCCCAGGCCGCCGCCGCCGCCAAGTTGCAGGTCGCGCGCATTGCGGCGATGGACAGCCGTGGCAACACCCCTGCGGGCGAACCCGCGACGGGCCTGCCCGCCGATCCGGAATTCCTCAGCGCCGTGTTCAGCGCCAACCCCGGCGCCGACAACGATCCCATCACGTCCAAGAGCGGCTCGGGCTATATCGTGCGCGTGAACGGCACGACGCCGCCCCGGCAAAAGCCGCTGGCCGACATCCGCGCCGAAGCGGAAGGCCAGTGGCTGGCCCGCCGCCGCGGCGAATTGCTGGCCGCGCGCGCCAAGACCCTCACCGACCAGGCGGTCAAGGAAAAGTCGCTGGACGGCGTCGCCAAGGCCGTCGGCGCCACCGTGCGCAAGAGCCCCGCCCTGGCGCGCGACACCAACACGCCGGAAATCTCCAGCGCCGTCATCGGCCGCCTGTTCGAGGCCAAGGCCGACGGCATCGTCTCCGCGCCGCATGGCGATGGCTACATCATCGCCAAGCTGACCGGCATCGCCCATCCCAAGCCCCGGCCCGATGACAAGGCCTTCGCCAGCCAGGCCCAGGCCCTGGCGGCCGGCGTGGCGGCGGACATCTCGGTCACCATGGCCGCCTCGGCGCGCAATGCGCAGAAGCCCACGATCAACCAGCAGAACCTCAACTCGGTGCTGGGCGAAGGACAGTGATGGATTTCGAAACGTTCGCCCGCGCCTATGGCGAAGGGCGGGCCCAGTTGCTGCACACGCGCCTGGTCGCCGACCTGGAGACGCCGGTCTCGGCCTATCTCAAGCTCGCCGGTCGCGAAGATGGTTCGACCGTCGCGAACAGCTTCCTGCTGGAAAGCGTGCAGGGCGGCGAAGCGCGCGGCCGCTATTCCATCATCGGGCTGAAACCCGACCTGGTGTGGCGCTGCCATGGCGATGTCGCCCAGATCAACCGCAACGCCCTGAACGGCGATGTGTTCGTCGCCGATACGCAGAAGCCGCTGGCGTCCCTGCGCGCGCTGGTGGCAGAGACGCAGATGCCATTGCCGCCCGGCATCCCGCCCATGGCGGCGGGGCTGTTCGGCTATCTGGGCTATGACATGGCGCGGCAGGTCGAACACCTGCCCAACCCGCCGCCCGACACGTTGAGCCTGCCCGACGCGATCATGCTGCGCCCCACCATCGTGGCGATCTTCGACACGGTGAAGGACGAGATCATCATCGCCACGCCGGTCTGGCCCGACGCGAAGGTGGATGCGAAGGCGGCTTTCGCCCGCGCACAGGAACGGCTGAACGAAGCGGTTATCGCCATCGAGTGCCCGGCCCCGGCGGTCCCGCCCGCCCCCGCCAACCTGCCCGCCAACGTGCCGGTCGAATCCAACATGACCAAGGCGGAGTTCTTCGACGTGGTGGCGCGCGCCAAGGAATATATCGCCAGCGGCGACGTGTTCCAGGTGGTGCCGTCGCAGCGCTTCCGCCGCCCCTTCACCTTGCCGCCCTTTGCGCTCTATCGCGCGCTGCGGCGGCTGAACCCCTCGCCCTTCCTCTATTACCTCTCGCTGCCCGGCTTCCAGATCGCGGGCTCCAGCCCTGAAGTGCTGGTGCGGCTGCAGAATGGCAAGGTCACGATCCGCCCTATCGCGGGGACACGCCCACGCGGCAAGACGCCGGAAGAAGACAAGGCGCTGGCCGCCGAATTGCTGGCCGATCCCAAGGAACGCGCCGAGCATCTGATGCTGATCGACCTGGGCCGCAACGATGTCGGCCGCATCGCCAGGACCGGCGCGGTCAAGGTCACCGACAGCTTCTTCATCGAACGCTACAGCCATGTCATGCACATCGTCTCCAACGTGGAAGGCGATATCCGCGAAGGGCTGGATGCGATGGATGCGCTGGCGGCGGGGCTTCCGGCGGGCACGCTGACGGGTGCGCCGAAAATTCGCGCCATGCAGATCATCGACGAGTTCGAGAAGGACAAGCGCGGCGCGGCCTATGCGGGCGCCATCGGCTATTTCGCCGCCGACGGCTCGATGGATACCTGCATCGTGCTGCGCACGGCGCTGATCAAGGACGGCATGATGTATGCGCAGGCCGGCGCGGGCATCGTCGCCGACAGCGTGCCCGAAAGCGAATACCAGGAGACGGTGAACAAGGCCCGCGCCCTCTTCGCCGCCGCCGAGGAAGCGGTGCGCTTCGCCAGCCAGGCGAAGAAGGGGCAGTAATGCCCCGAATCTATCTCCCTTCCACAGGACCGGGAGATTGGCAGCGGCTACTGGGTGACCCCATCAAGCATTGGCGCACTGGCTTTTCCGCGCGCACTTTAGCCCATTGCTGGGAAAATGCAGACATGCTGCCGCCCGAAATCGAGACCATTCTTTCCCCCCTCGGCAATCCTTTACGACTACTCGCGGCATTCCCAGAGCATAAAGTACCCCTGCCGGGAGCCAGTCGAGGCGATAGTCAGAATGACCTGTTTGCACTCATGCGCGCAGGCGAAAGGACTATCGCCGTCACTGTCGAAGGCAAGGTAAACGAACCCTTCGATCAACCGCTTTCCAAATGGCTTCAAAACGCTTCTCCAGGAAAGCTGCAAAGACTGGAGTTTCTGCAAAGTCTATTGGGACTAAAAGGTACCTTGCCGGATAACCTTCACTATCAGCTTTTGCATCGTACAGCCTCCGCCGTCATAGAAGCAGATAACTTCAAGACTGATATGGCAGCGATGATCGTGCATTCCTTCTCGCCAGATCGCCTCTGGTTTAATGAATTTTCTCGTTTCGTGTCGCTATTTGGAATTACGGCGGAACCAAACCGGCTTCTGACGATACAGCCCAAGGCGACAAGGCCGCTGCATGTGGGATGGGCTTGCGGAGGTACAGAATTTCTTTCCCGCTAAACCCCATCGTCATGGCCCACTTTACGTGGGCCATCCAGAGTCACGGGCACCGGCGCTTCCGACTCTGGATGGCCCGGGCAAGCCGGGCCATGACATCGGGTTAGCGCGCCGCCATCGCACGCGCCCGTGCGTCCTTCGCCCGCATCGCCGCCTCCAGCGTCACCAGCGTGACGCCAAGATCCTGCCCCAGCCATTCCGCCACCAGCCGCAGCGTCACGGCATGGGGATGGCCGATGGCGATGGCCGCGCCGTTGCGCTTGGCCGTCGCCGCCAGCGCCGCCAGTTGTTGCCGCACCGCCGCCTCGCTCTGGTCATCATCCAGGAAAATGTCCCGGCCGCCCGTGCGCAATCCCGCCGCGCGCGCCGCATCCTCGGCGCGTGACGCGGGCGAGGTCTTGGAATCCAGAAAGAACAATCCCCGCGCCTTCGCCGCCGCCATCACCGGGGCCAGCGCCGCGTCATCCGCCGTGAAGCGGCTGCCTTCATGGTTGTTCAGCCCCACCGCGCCGGGCACGCGATCCAGCGACCAGTTCAGCCGCCGCAGGATCTCGTCCGCCGCCATCCCCGTTTCCAGCAGCATGGGCGTCGTGCGTGTCACCCGCGTCGCCTGCATTGGCACATGCGCCAGCACGGTGCGCCCCTCGTCCCGCGCCCGCATCGCGAATGCGGGCGTCATCTCGGCATAAGGCAGGAAGGCCAGCGCCACCGCTTTGGGCAGGCGCATCGCTTTTTCGGTGCCGGAGATATCCGCGCCCAGATCGTCGATCACGATGGCGATGACGGGCTTTTGCGGCGGCGCGTCCGGCCTTGCCACCAGCCAGTCCGGCAGAACCTGCGCCACCACCGGATACAGCAATTGCGGCGCATGCAGGCTTTGCGCGAACCCCGGCAGCGCCAGCCGCGCCACATCCGCGCGCGCGGGCGGCGCATCGGCATGGGCGGTGGCCATCAGGCCGGGCGTCACCGCGCCGATCAGGTGCGGCAGCCCCGCCAGCGCCGCCGCGCCGCCCGTCCACAGCGCAAAGCCCGCCAGCCCCGCGAACACCAGCTCGCGCGCCCGCCGCTTCACGAAACGAATCACCGGCCCCATGGGCGGATTCTACCCCACCTCTTTCCCGGCACGCGGCGAAGCAGATAAAGCTCGGTCATGCCGTCCTTCGTCTATGTCCTGGCCTGCGCGAATCCCGACGGGCGCATCGTCACCTATGTGGGCTGGACGCTCGACCTGGAGCGCCGCGTCGCCGAACACAATGGCGGCAGCAAGGGCGCGCGCAGCACGCGCGGCCGCGCTTGGGCGCTCATCTATGCCGAGAAGCATCGCACGCGGCGCAAGGCGATGGCGCGCGAATATGCGCTGAAGCACGACCGCGCGTTTCGCGCGGCGCTGCGCGCCGGTCTTTAGGGGATCAGGCCGTCGGCTTGACGCGCGAGAGGAAGTCGCCCATCCGCTCCAGCGCGCGGGAGATATTCTCCGCCGAGTTCGCATAGGACACGCGCAGATAGCCTTCGCCCAGGATGCCGAAATCCGGCCCGCCCACCATGGCGACGCCGACATCATCCAGGATCGCGGTCGCCAGCTTCTTGGCCTTCCAGCCGGTCTGGCTGACGTTCGGGAAGGCATAGAAGGCGCCCTTGGGCATGATGCAGCTCACGCCGGGCAGATTGTTCAGCCCTTCGACCACCAGCTTCCGGCGCTTGTCGAATTCGCGCACCATATGGTCCACCGGATCCTGCGGCCCGGTCAGCGCGGCGATGCCGGCATATTGCGTCGGCGCATTCACGCAGGAATGGAAATTCACCGCCAGCTTGCGCGCCAGGTCGAACAGCTTGGGCGGGAAGATGGCATAGCCCAGGCGCCAGCCGGTCATGGCATAGGTCTTGGACCAGCCATTGAGGATGATCAGCCGGTCGCGGATTTCCGGATAGGACAGCAGCGTCACATGCTGTTCGCCATCATACAGGATGCGGTCATAGATCTCGTCGGACAGGATGGCGACATCCGGCCACTTCTCCAGGCCCTTCACCAGCTTGTCGAACTCGGCCTTGGGCACCACGCCGCCGGTCGGGTTGGCGGGCGAATTCAGGATGATCAGGCGCGTGCGCGGCGTGATCAGCGACAGCGTTTCTTCCGCCGAGAAGGCGAAGCCATAGCCTTCGCGTATCGGGATCGGCACCGGCGTCGCGCCGGTGAATTCGATCATCGAGTGATAGATGGGAAAGCCCGGATCGGGATACATGATCTCCGCGCCCGGTTCGCCGAACATGATGATGGTCATGTACATGGTCGGCTTGCCGCCCGGCATGATCATCACGCTTTCTGGCGAGACTTCGACCTTGTAGCGCTTGTGCAGGTCGGCGGCGACGGCTTCGCGCAGCGGCGGAATGCCGGTGGCGGCGGTATAACCGTGATGGCCATCACGGATCGCCTTGATCGCGGCTTCGGAAATGTGATCGGCGGTGCGGAAATCCGGCTGGCCGATGCCCAGGCTGATGATGTCCTTGCCCTGTGCGGCCAGGGCATTTGCGCGAGCAAGAACGGCAAAGGCGTTCTCCTCGCCCAGATGGTCGAAGGCGGGGACGGTTTTCAGCATGGCGATTCCGTGAATGCGCGTTTTGCGGGCACTCCTATATCCTTATCCCCGGGGTGAAACCAGCAGCCGCAAGGCGGCAAATTGGCTGCGAAATCGGCTGTCCCGTCAAAGGTTTGCACAGGCGCTCCCGCGCGCTTCCCGCCAATGTTTACGCGATCATGAACTTCCCGTAACAGTTGCATGAAGGCCGGAATGCCCGTCAAGTAGCAGGGCAAGTTGTGCGCGTGCGTCGGCTTTCCATGAATCCGGTCCAGGTCATCAGCCTTGAGCGAACGCCGCAGCGTCGCAGCGAATTCGCACGCCGCAATCCTCACCTCGATTACCAGTTCTTCGATGCGGTGGATGGCGCGGCCCTCACGCCCGAAGCGATTGCCGCCACCGGCCTGTTCGGCCCCGGCCTGCCCTATACGCGCGGCGCCTATGGCGTGGCGCTGTCCCATCATGCGCTGTGGCAAAAGACGATCGCGCTGGCCGAACCCATGACCATCGCCGAGGATGACGCGATCTTCCGCGAGGATTTCGCCGTGGCGCGCGCCCAGATGCTCGAAGGCATGCTGCCGGGCTGGGACATGGTGCTGTGGGGCTGGAATTTCGATTCCGTGATGGGCCTGCGCGTGGTGCCGGGCATGCCCGCCGCCATGGCCTTCGACCAGCGCGCCATGCTGGCGGCCCTGCCCGGCTTCCGCTTCACCACCACACGGCCGCAGGCCTTCCGCCTGGACTTCGCCTTCGGCCTGCCCGCCTACACGATCAGCCCCGGCGGTGCGAAGAAACTCACCGCGCGCTGCTTCCCGCTGACCGATTTCACCACCGCGGTGCCGATCCTGCCCCAACCGGTGCGCAATGAAGGGCTGGATGTGGCGCTGTCGCGCGCCTATCCGCTCACCGATTCCTATGCCTGTTTTCCGCCGCTGGCGCTGTCGCCCAACGACCGCGCCGCCAGCACCATCCAGAACGGACAGTATCTGGGCTGAGAACGCCTATTCGGCGGCGACCTTGTTCCGGCGGTCGAACTGTTCCCACACGCCCTCGTTGCCGTCCCACGAACCCTTGGTCGCGCCCTTGGAATATTCGGTGGCGCGCTGTTCGAAGAAGTTGGCGTGCTCCACGCCGTTCAGGATCTCGACCAGCCAGGGCAGCGGATGCGCCTTGATCTGCTGGTAGCCGGTGGCGGTTTCCTCGAAATTGCCGAAGACCGGGGTCAGGCGAAGCTGGGTCAGGCGCCAGTCGGCGATGTAATGGACATAGGATTTGATCGCCTCCGGCGTCATGCCCTCGATGTCGCCCATGCCGAAGGCCAGGTCCACGAAGCTTTCTTCCAGGCCCACCATGGTCTTGGCCACGTCGATGATGTCGTCGCGCACCGCCTTGGTGACGGCGCCGGTTTCCTCGTTCCAGGCGTGAAAGAGCTTGGTG
>JAEZBK010000012.1 GCA_023427355.1 Pseudomonadota bacterium | reverse complement strand
TTGCCCATCGGCCATTTGGCGATGAAGTCCGCGTACGTGTCCTGATCGACAATGATCTGATCGAAGGGCGTGGCGTTTTCGTAGAGCGCGGTCAGCACCTTCCAGGTGAAGGAGGAGATCGGGTGGCCATAAAGCGTCAGCATCATTCGTCTTCCGTTTCGTCGAGAAATTGTCCGAGACGATCGAGGCGGCGCTCCCAGAGCGCGCGGCGTTCGGCGATCCATTGTCCGGCTTGGCTGAGCGCCTTGGGATCGATGCGGCATGTGCGCACGCGGCCGACCTTCTCCGATACGACCAGCCCCGCATCCTCAAGCAGCTTCAGGTGCTGCATCACGCCCGGCAGGCTCATCGCCAGTGGCTGCGCCAATTGGCTGACCGTGGCCGGGCCGCGAGAGAGGCGGTCCACCATGGCGCGCCGGCTGGGGTCGGCGAGGGCCTGGAAGGCCAGATCGAGGACGGCGTCCTGTCTGAACATGACACTTAAGTAGACGCTTAAGTATCAAATGGCAACCCCTCATCGCAAGGCGCGCCTTGACCGCAGCTGTGAAAGCGGAGGATGGCTAGCCCTAGGCTAGGCCTTAGGCCGGCCGGCCCGGCGGGCGCGCTGAAAGTTCTTGCATCCAATACCCCGGATCAGCGCATCTATGACGCAAATGGGGCTCTAGATCCCAGGGCTATGGAGACTGAAATGGACACCGAAGTGTTTGTTCCATTTATATTTTTCGGATTTTTGGCGGCCATTATCCTGGTGCCAATCTGGCTGAAGGAGCGAACGAAGCAGTCCGCCCACAACCTGATTTCCCAGGCCCTGGAGAAGGGTCAGCCGCTGGATGCGGCCCTGATGCGCGAACTGACGCAGGCGAGTGCGTCCCAGCCGCCGCCGGATAAAGCCCGCCGCAGCCTGGGCAGCGGCATCGTGCTGCTGGCGCTCGCGGGGGGCTTTGTGGCCGCCGGCTTCGCGGTGGACGGTTTCGACCCCTCCGGTTCGGCCTTGCGCGGCATGATGGTGCCCGCAGCGATCCTGGGTGCGCTCGGCCTTGGTTTTGTCTTGCTTTCGCTGGTGGATTTCGCCTCGAAGAAAAAGGACTCATGAGTTTGATCGGTGGCGTCACGGGCACTTCTCAACCTGGCCGAAGCCGCCGAGGCCGCCCTGATCGTGGCGGCCCAGGCAAGGGATCAGGCCGCCTTTGGAGAGCTTGTGAAACGCCGCCAGGGTTGGGCCCGGGCCCTGCTCAGGAAGATGTGTTCGAACCACGCGGAAGCTGATGATTTGGCTCAAGAGGCGTTCATCAAGGCGTGGGATAGATTGAGAGACTTGGAAACGCCGGCGGCTTTTCCGGGTTGGTTTAGGAGGATCGCGGTGACCACGTTCCTGATGGCCAAAAGACGCCAGAAGGCCGTGTTCGAGGAGATCGACGACGCGTCTCCCATCGCGTCGGAGGATTCCACGCCCGAGGCCCAGGCCGGCGCGAAGATCGATCTGGAGAAGGCGCTTGCCAGATTGTCGGATGCGGAGAGACTATGCGTGACGCTGAACCACGGAGAAGGGTTAAGCCACGGTGAAATTGTCGAGATGACTGGCCTTCCCCTGGGTACGGTCAAATCCCATGTCTTAAGGGGAACGGAAAAGCTTCGCCGCATGTTGGAGGCGGCCTGATGAACGACTTTAACGCCCTCCTGAAACGCTCCTTCGCGGAAGCGGATGAACCGGCCGATGACGGATTCACCGTCGCGGTGACCCACACGGTCGCCCGTCGCGAGGCGGCGGCGACGTTGCGGGGGCGCGCTTACGCAGTGGCGATGGGCGTTGCGGGCCTTGCCGTGTTCTATGGCGTTTACTCGTTGGCCTCGGTGCTCGGCCCGCAAGTGCTGGCGGTCGCCGGGCTCGAATTGGCGCAGGCGCATGGCGCGCTGGCCTCCGGGCCCTCCGAAGCCGGCCAGGGCGTGATGCAATCGCTCAGCGCCGGGATGACCCAGGTGCTGCTGATCACCGCCACGCTGGCTGGCGGGGCTGTCGTGTTCCGCACGGTGCGCCAGGGCTAGGCGCGCCCCGGCATGCATCGTCTCGGGTGACCGCGCTGGATTGTGCGGCTGCGAAGAGCTAAGCCACAAGCCGCTCACGCCCGCAGGGATTATCGCCGATGTCGCGCCATTCTGAAGTTGTCCGCCGCATCACGGCGCCCGACATCCGCGCCCGCAAGGGGGGCGATCCTGTCGTCTGCCTCACAGCGTATACCGCCCCGATGGCGCAAATCCTCGACGCCCATTGCGACCTGCTGCTGGTCGGCGATTCCGTCGGCATGGTGGTGCACGGCTTGCCCAACACGGTGGGCGTCACGCTCGAGATGATGATCCTGCACGGCCAGGCGGTGATGCGCGGTTCGGAGCGCGCGATGGTCGTGGTCGATATGCCGTTCGGCAGTTACGAGGCCAGCCCCGAACAGGCCTTCGCCAATGCGGTCCGGGTGCTGAAGGAAACCGGGGCGCAAGCGGTGAAGGTGGAAGCTGGCCGCCAGATCGGCGCGACCATTGAATATCTGGTCGAGCGCGGCGTGCCGGTGATGGGGCATGTCGGCTTGCGCCCGCAAGCCGTCAATGTGGACGGAAAGTTCCGCGCCAAGGGCCGCACGCGCGAAGAGCGCGCCCAGGTGCTGGAGGAAGCGAAGGCCGCCGATGCTGCAGGCGCGTTCGCGATCGTGGTGGAGGGCGTCGATGAGACGCTCGCGCCGGAAATTACCGCCGCGGTCCGCGCGCCTACGATCGGCATCGGCGCCTCCGCCAAGTGCGACGGCCAGATCCTGGTGACCGATGATCTCCTGGGCCTTTTCGATTGGACCCCGAAATTTGTTCGTCGCTATGCGGATTTGAAGGGCGCCATCGATAAGGCCGCCGCCGCCTATGCCGGCGATGTCCGCGCCCGCCGTTTTCCTGCCGCAGCAGAGACCTATGCCCTCGGAGGCGGAAAGACGGGCACCCCCCGAATTGCCGGGGACGATAAGCGCGGCTAGCTTGCCGGCGATTTTTGGGGGCGGGTCCCGTGGGCTTAGCC
>JAEZBK010000103.1 GCA_023427355.1 Pseudomonadota bacterium | reverse complement strand
CCCACTAAAGAGTGAGGATGGCTCTACGTATGGACCGCCAATCATCCGGAGGCACCTCGACATATCCTGAAGGATCTACTTCGTCTGGCAGTAGCCCCTGAGGGGCATGTGTCGTAGTGATTAGGTCGACGTAGCAACCATAATCCAGTTTGTAAACGTCGTAACGAACACCAGGGTCATCATGTGATGACACGTTTCTCTTTAAAATATGCAGCAGGCGACCATCAAAAAGTCTATCGATTGAGTTATTGCGATTGTCTGCTCTAAACAAAAAAGCTCTCGCACGACGGCGGCCAATAACCTCTGTGATGACCTGCTGTAGCAAGTCATCAAGCTCAGGGGAGGTTCTAAGGAGCACGCTTTTATCTCGTTGATACCAAGTCTGGGCTCCTTTCCGGATATCAGGCATCGACACCTTGCGTCCAAAGGCCGACTGACAGACTACCGAAAGCAAATATATGGCGTCGCGCGGAACTCCTTCCGAGGCCCTCACGAATTCCTCAAACGCTGTATACTGAGTAAACAAGGTTTGCATAAATTGGTCGGGCGTTCTGGGCGCATTATTGCCCACATCTCCGCTGAGAGAAACGAAGTGGCGGAACACAAGGCTCTTGAAAAATTCTGTAGCCTTTACCTTGTCGTTTTCAAAAACCATAAAGTCATCTAGATTTAGGTCGGCCGCTGCATCGGCGCCTAGCTCAATTCCAATGTATTCCCCACGCTCGCGGTGAATTGTAAAATATGTCCGATGCTCGATTGCTGCGATCTTTACTGTAACTTTTGCATTGGGGAAGACCGTCCTCCTAAACAGGTCTGCAAGATAGGGCTGGAGGTCTACAGGTATTTCGCTCCATTCATCGAGAAGTAACCAAAGGCGCGTGGTTCCTAGCTGATCAATAAGGATAGTGAGCGCGTCCTGAACCCCGCCAAATACTAAGTGGGGCGCCTCGTGCCCACTTCTTCTCCTGCGAGCTCCAGATTTATCAAAGGTTTCATCGTTGCTTACGGTGGAAAAGCTAACCTCCTTCCCTAGCTGTGCGCCTGTGTTGGTTTTCTGTGTTCTGGCCGCTTCACCAGATACTTCTTCTTCTGTTTCTCCCACCACACGTAGTGAGGTTATTTGATCTGCAAAGGCACTAAAGGCGTCTGAGAGCTTTCCGGGATTAGATACATGATCAAGAGCTGACAAAACGATGTCGACAAGCGAATCGTGGATCGCAGAGAAGACGTCATTAATAAGGGTTGTGGCCCTCTCTGGCAGCGAGAGGCGTCCATCGGCATATATGGAGCCATTTGAGCCTACGCTCCGCAAATCGATATATACCGGTATATCGCCTTTCTCTCGGATGTTCGCGGCAAGAAATTTGAGGGCGTGAGTTTTCCCAGTCCCGCGTCGCCCGAAAATGACTTGGTTGTTCTTTGTGCTGAGCATGTCAAAAAGCGGTGCTGCATCAACAAATGTTTGCTGCAGAACACTATCTTCGGCTCGCTCAGCGCGAGTAGTCACGCCAATCATGGCCTTCTGGATATTTTTTACTATTTGATCTTCTTGCATCATCTAGCACCTCTGCGGCGTATGAAAGCAAAGTCGCCAACTGCATATAGATGCAAACGCATGGCCTGAGTATTCTCTATGCAATAGAGCTTCTCTTTGATGGATTGTAAATCCTGCTCTGAGAGTCACCGGCCCGTCCGCTGTGCACACCCAAGATTAGCGTCATCCAAGAGGCTTCGTGCCGATCACCGCGATACGGTCAGGTGCCTGGCGTATTGCCACGATGTTCTCAAACCCTACCGTCTCGGCCCAAACGATGCCGGCCGCCGCGTATAGGCCACCAGGAATTCGGTGCCCGCCTCCCACGATCCGTCGCAGCTGGTCGTGCCCAGGTTCCAGCGGCCGTAATCCACGCTCCAAAGCTGCGGCACCACGCACGCGCCATTGATCGTGGCGGTCTGGCCCAGGCACACCACCTTGCGGTTCGACGCGAACAGGAAGCGTGTCTTCAGCGCATCCACATAGGCGCCGAACTGCAGGCACTCATCCATGGTCGCGGCGCGCGGCCCCCCATCTTCGCGCTGCGCGATGGCGGCGATGACCGATTTGGTGTCCATCGCCTGCTGCGGCGTGAAAAGGCCCATGCTGGCGATATGGGAATCCGTGCGGGCCAGCGGGAAATTGCCTTCGCTGATCTCCGTGCCGACATGGCTGTAATCGCCCTGCTTGACCAGGCCCGCAATGCCCAGGTCGCTCTGCACCACGAAGCTGGTGGGAATGCGCCGCCACACCGCCTGGTCCGCCTGAATGCGGGTGGTGACCCAGGCGCGAAAGCCGAAGGCCGCCGCCACCACCAGAAGCAGGGCGGTGGCAAAACCCAGGGCGAAGAATTTGAAGGCGCGCATGACCGGCTCCGGTGAAATGACGTTGGTCCCTGACAAGGCCAGCTTCGTGTCGCGTCGTGATGGCGGCGCGCGCGATGATGGTCGCGATTCTACGCCGCTGCCCGCTTCGGGGACAATCTCGCAACACCCTGCCAATCCGTTCATCGCCGCGATGATGACGTTTACGGCAGCTGCTGCGATGGCGCGCCTGTCCACCTCCCTGTCCCCATCGCCGTCTGGCACACTGGCTGTCGTGGCGCGCGCGCAAAGGCGGTGTGAGGAGGACGGTGCGTGGTGGATAAAGAGGGGGGGGAGGGGTGGTACCGGCGAAATGGACAAACGAAGATTCGCCAACCCCTTCAAGGCATGGGGAAATCACAGGTCGCGCAGCATCGCCATCGCCGCATTATGGCCCGGCAAACCCGTCACGCCGCCGCCCGGATGCGCGCCCGCTCCGCACAGATACAGCCCCTGCAGCGGCATGCGATAATCGGCATGGCCCAGCATCGGCCGGTTGGCAAACAGTTGGTCCAACCCCATCTTGCCATGGAAGATGTCGCCACCGGTCAGGCCGAAGCGCCGCTCCAGGTCCAGGGGCGACAGGCTCATCCGCCCCACCACGCTTTGCGCAAAGCCGGGGGCAAAGCGGTCCACATGCGCGATGATCGCATCGGCCACCTCCTGCCGCCGCGCCTCCCAGCCGCCGGCGATCTCATACGGGAAGTGCTGGCAGAACAGGCTTGCCACATGCGCGCCCTTCGGCGCCAGGCTGTCATCCAGGGTCGAGGGGATCAGCATCTCCACGATCGGTTCGCGCGAAAACCCTTGCGTGCGCGCGCTCAGATAGGCGCGATCCATGTAGGCCAGCGACGGTGCGATGATGATCCCCGCCGTCAGGTGATCGCCTGCATCGGGCAACGCCGTGAAGCGCGGCACTTCCGACAGGGCCACATTCATGCGGAAGGTGGCGGATTCGCACTGCCACTGCGCCATGCGCTGCAGGACAGGCTCCGCCACCGCACCATGCGGCAGCAGACGGGTGAACAGCAGCCTGGGGTTCACCCCCGCCGCCACCGCGCGCGCGCGATAGGTCTTGCCGCCTGCCACCACCCCGGCGGCGCGGCCCTTCTCCACGATCACCTCCGATACCGGCGCCTCCAGCACGATCTGCACCCCGGCCGCGCGGCACGCCTGCGCCATCGCCTCGGTGATCGCGCCCATCCCGCCCATGGCATGGCCCCAGGCCCCGGCCACGCCCGCGGCCTCGCCGAACACATGATGCAGCAGCACATAGGCGGAGCCTGGCGCTTCCGGGCTGGCATAGTTCCCCACCACCGCATCGAATCCGAACAGCGCCTGCACCAACGCGTTGCTGAAGTAGCGGCGCAATATGCCGGCCGCCGACCCGGTGAAGAAATCCGAAAGATGCCGCTGTTCTTCCAGCGTCAGCCGCTTCACGGCATGGCCCAGCTTCAGAAGGGCCAGCAGGTCGCCCACCCCGCCGCCGGCATTGGGCGGCGCGCGCAGCAGCCATTGCCGCACCACAGTCACCACGCTCTGCAGCGCCGCGGCATACGCCGGATAGGCCTGGGCATCCTGCGCGCTGTGCCGCGCGATCTCGCGCAGTGTCAGGCCGCCGCGCCCCGCCAGCAGATAGTCGTCCCCAGCCGTGGGCAGGAAATTGTCGGTCTTGCGCAGCACCACACGCAGGCCATGGTCCGCCAGCCGCATGTCGGCGATAATCTTGGGATTGAGCAGCCCCACCGTGTAGCTGGCGGTGGAATTGCGGAAGCCGGGGTGAAATTCCTCCGTCACCGCCGCGCCGCCCACGATTCCGCGCGCTTCCAGCACCGTCACGCCAAGGCCGCGCTGCGCCAGGTAGAACGCACAGGCAAGTCCGTTATGGCCCGCGCCGATGACGATGACATCGCTCATGCGGGGGCACGATAGCAGATTTGGCTCAGGCCATGGTGCGGGCGATGATCGCGGCCAGCGCCGCCTCGTCAAAGGGCTTGGACAGGCGCGGCAGCCCTTCGCCCGCCCCGCCGGGCAGTTCGGCATAGCCCGTGGCCAGGATCACCGGCACACCGGGCCATTGCGCCTTGATCGTGTTGGCCAGTTGCGCGCCCGTCATCTGGGGCATGGCATGGTCGGTAACAACCAGGTCCACCTGCGTCTTGCGCAAGACGTCCAGCGCCTCGCGCGCCGAGCGCGCCTCGATCACCGTGTGCCCCAGGTCTTCCAGCATCGCGATGGTGTTGAACAGCACCAGCGTATCGTCATCCACGGCCAGGACGGTCAGCGGCCGTTGCGCGCCGCCCGGCACGGCGTCGCCGCCGCCTTCGCCCAGCGCCGTTCCGCTGGCCAGGGGCAGCCACAGCACGGCCTCGGTGCCTTCACCCTTGCGGCTCTTCAGCTCGAAGCCGCCGCCGATCTGGCCGGCCATCCCATGCACCATGGGCAGGCCAAGGCCGGTGCCCTTGCCCACGCCCTTGGTGGTGAAGAATGGCTCGATGGCATGGGCCAGGGTTGCCGCATCCATGCCTTCGCCCTGGTCCTGCACCGACAGGCGCACATACCGGTTGGCACGCAAGCCCGGCACGGCCCCGTCTTCGACTTTCTGCTCCTCGGCGGTGATGATGATGCCGCCGCCGTGTGGCATGGCATCGCGCGCATTCACCACCAGGTTCACCAACGCCATTTCAAGCTGGTTCTGGTCCGCCTGCACGGGCGCCAGGCGCATGGGGAAACGCGTCTGGATGGTGATGGATGGGCCGATGGAGCGTTCCAGCAATTCCAGCATCGCCCGCACCAGATCAGGCAGATCCACCGGCTTGGGGTCCAGTGCCTGCCGCCGCGCGAAGGACAACATGCGCTGCGTCAGCGTCGTGCCGCGCCGTGCGCCCTGCATGGCGTTATCGATCAGCCGGTTCAGTTGCGGGTCGTTGGGCAGCCGCTTGCGCGCCAGTTCCAGGCTCCCCAGGATCGCCATCAGAAGATTGTTGAAATCATGGGCCACGCCGCCGGTGAGCTGGCCCACCGCATCCATCTTCTGCGACTGGAACAAGGCCTCGCGCGCGGTTTCAAGCGCCTGCTGCTGCGCCTTGCGCTCCGAAATATCACGCGTGATCTTGGCGAAGCCGATATGGCGGCCTTCGCCATCGCGTATGACATCGATCACAACATGGGCGGTGAAGGTGGTGCCGTCCTTGCGGCGGCGCACGCCTTCCTTCTCGAAACGGCCGTCGCGCATCGCCGTGTCCAGCGCACGCTGCGGCTCGCCCGCCGCGCGGTCTTCGTCGGTGTAGAACTGCGAGAAATGCCGGCCGATGATTTCC
Source organism: Pseudomonadota bacterium (assembly GCA_023427355.1). Classification (GTDB taxonomy): domain Bacteria; phylum Pseudomonadota; class Alphaproteobacteria; order Micropepsales; family Micropepsaceae; genus Rhizomicrobium. The sequence continues at coordinate 8,174 of JAEZBK010000103.1, read as the reverse complement.
TCGGGCGTATAGCCCTTGATGCGCTGGGCCCCCGCATTCCAGCTCGACACATGGCCGTTGGCATCCAGCATATAGATCGCATAGTCGGTGACACCCTGCACCAGAAGGCGAAACTGCTCCTGGCTTTGGCGCAGCGCCGCCTCGGCCTGCCGCCGTTCCGTCAAGTCGCGGGTGATCTTGGCGAAGCCAATCACCTGGCCGGACGGCGCGATCACCGGGTCAATGATCACATGGGCCCAGAAGCGGGTGCCGTCCTTGCGCACGCGCCAGCCTTCGGCCTCGAACTTGCCTTCCTCACGCGCCATTCGCAGGGCCCGCTCGGGCAGGTTCGTGGCGCGGTCTTCCGGCGTATAAAAGCGTGAGAAATGCTGGCCGATGATTTCGTCTGGCGTATAGCCCTTGAAACGGCGCGCGCCCGGATTCCAGCTTGCGACGACGCCCTTCTCATCCAGCATATAGATGGCGTAGTCGGTGACCGCCTCGACCAGCAGCCGATAGCGCTCCTCCTCGGATTGGGAGGCGATGGCGCGCTCCTGCTGCAAAAAACGTCCCCGCTTATTGGCCTGACCACCCATAACGGATGAGTCGGGCAAAAGTTCCCAAATCACAAATATGCCAATATTTACAGCATTGTAAGGTTCCTTTTCGCCTCTCTGGGTTTTCAGCCGGGATGTGTCTGGCTAGGCTCCAGACCGAAGGTCGAGCTTACGGCTCCCTTCGCCCTGACGCGGCAATCGCTCCCGAGCGCCCCAGGATGTTTTCCAACCTTACGTCAGCAGAGGAATCCCATGGCTTTTGTGCAGGAACGCGTCTTCAAATATCCGGCCGAGGAAGAATGCCTGGTGCGCCGCCTGGGTTCGGGCGTCATCGCCGCCTGGGCCGCCCTGCCGGAAGAATCGCGCGAACGCATCCTTTCGGAAGCGCGCGTCGCCTGGGACCGGGAATATCACGTCTCCAAGCTGAACGAACGGCTGGAAGGCATCATCCGGCGGCGGCAGGCCTGACGATCAGGCCGCCGGCAGTCCCAGCAGCCGGTGCGTATTGGTCCAGGCGATCTTGCGGAAGACCTCGGTCGAGCTGTGCGACTGCAACAGCGCCAGCGTCTCGCGCGCCACGCACTTGCCGCGTATGCGCGCCGCCACGGTGGGACTGTCGCGGCCGGCGCCGCGCCCGTCCGCGCAACTGCAATCGCTGCCGAAATGCAGTCTGTCCTGGTACTTCACCAGGAAGTCGCGCGTGAAGGCCGGATTGCGCGACAAGGCGTTGTTGCCGGAATTGGCCGATATATCGGCCAGCATGTTGGGATGGTCGTCCAGCAGCTTCAGAATCACACCGCCGGGCGCAATCGGGCCTTCGGGATAGATGTCCTTCTCGGCATAGTCGCCGCCGATATTGGCCCAGAAGGCATCGCCATGGCCCAGGAACCTGGTTCTCGGAAAGGCCTTGAGCATCGCCGCGAACCGCTTGATGCCCATGTTGTAGCCGCCGGGTGCTGCAGGCTGGCCAATCTCCTGGAAGTGTATCAGCACCGGCACGCCCAACTCGCCGGCCAGCGCATAGACGCGCTGCATCTGTGGGCCGTCTGCTTCCACCTGGTATTTCAGTTCGCCAAAACCCTTCGCACCGCTTTTCACGGCGGCAGTGAGCTTCTCTACGGCGTCGGGCGCGGACACGTCGGTGGCCCCGAACCAGGCTGGGAACATGGCGGGGTTCTGCGCCTTCAGCGCCGCGACCTGCTCGGCGCCGTCGGCGCGGGTCAGAAGCACTGCGGCGGTGACGCCTGCGCCGGTCTGGTGCGCGATGCTGCGTGCCGGGCTGCTCATGTGGTAATGCAGGTCAATGACCGGTGATGGCCAGCGCGGCACATCCTGTGCCAATGCGGGCAATCCGCCCGCCGCGGCCATGCCGCCAAGCCCCGCCAGAACCGAACGCCTGTCCATCAAAGCCTCCCCCGATATTCTTGTTGGGGTGAGCCTATGTCAGTCCAGGCGATAATTGAAGCTGACGCTGATGCGCCGGCCGCGCGCGCGGTTGGGCTCCACGCCATGGCGCAGCCAGCTTTCCCACAAAAGCAGCATGCCGGGCCGGGGCTGGATGTCCACGAAGGTCCGGTTCGAAAGGCTGGCAGTCTTCCGGCGCGGCGGCGCCGCCATCATCAGCGGCAGGCGCGGATCCTCGAAACGGATCGCGCCGCTGCCGGGCGGGACGGCGACATAATAGGTTCCACTGAGGGCGGCATGGGGATGGATGTGCGGCGCATGAATGGCGTCCTTCGCCATCACATTCACCCAAAGCGAATCCAGAACCAGCCTGCGTCCGGCCATCTCATACTGCGCCTTGCGCGCGAACTGCTTCACCGCGCCGTCAATCGCCTTCACCAGGTCAGCAAAGACCGGGTTGCGCAGGGGCAGGTCATCCAGCGAGGCATAGGAGGTGTAGCCGCGATAGCCATGCTTTTTTGCCCAGCGCTGGCCGGCGCGGTCTTCGGCGGCGATCAGCAGCGCGGCGGCTTCCAGGTCGGGGTTCAGCCGGTTCCCCAGGCTGGCGCGCATCAGGGGCGTAACGAAAAGGGCGTCAAAAGCAGGCATTTCGCGATCGTTCCGATTCGGCCTGTCGCCGAAGTTAGTGGTTATTTGACCAATTGGGTGAGAAACTGGAGTCCAATTTTGGTCGTCGCAGCCGGACGGAAACCACCCCCACGGTCCTGGCTGCGCCCCGCTGAGGGCTCTCACGCATGCGCCTGGTTCTTGCCGCTGTTCTTTCCACCTTCGCCCTGTCGGGCTGCATGGCCTACAGCGTGGCCTCCACCGCCGTTGGGGCCGCCACCACCGTGGTCAGCACCGGTGTCAGCGTCGCCAGCACTGCGGTCTGCACCGTCGCCTGCTCGTCGGACGATGACGACAAGTAATCCTCGCTAGAACGCATCCTTTCGCCGCCGGATCTCTGCGAAGACGCCCACGGCGTCGCCCTGCTCCATTCCCAATGTCCTGCGAATCTCCGCGCTGTGCGTGCGCAGGAAGGGATTGGTCGCCTTTTCCTGCGCCATGGTCGATGGAACGCTGCGGCTGCACAGCGTCCGCACCCGCGCCTGCAGCGCCGCGTTGTCCGGCTCCAGCGTCAGCGCAAAACGGCCATTGCTGGCGGCATATTCATGGCCGCACCAGATCTGAGTTGTGTCCGGCAGCGCCTGCAGCTTGGCCAGGCTGGCGAACATGGTGGCGGCGCCGCCCTCGAACAGCCGGCCGCAGCCCATCACGAACAGCGTATCGCCGGTAAAGGCGTGCCCGTCGATCACAAAGGTGATGGCGCCGCGCGTATGGGCGGGTACCTCCAGCACGTCCACTGCCAGGCCGGCGAAGGTCCAGCCCATGGCCTCGCCCACGCCAATATCCAGGCCGGGAATGCGCGCCGCATCATGCGCCGGTCCCACCACCTGCGCGCCGAAGGCCCGCTTCAGCTCCAGGTTCCCGCCGGTATGGTCGCCATGGTGATGGGTGTTGAGGATATGGGTGAGCATCAGCCCCTCGCGCTGCAATGCCGCCATCACGGGTTCGGCTTCCGACGGGTCCACCACGGCGCAGGATTCGCCATGGACGATGAGATAGGCGTAATTGTCCTTCAGGCAGGGCACGGTCATAATGCGCATGGCCACACCCTAGCAGAGAAGCGGGAGCGCCGCGTGTCCGGTTCCGATGCGTCGCAGGACTTTTCCGCCATCCCCGGTTTCTACGATACCCGGCTGGGCAGGATCGCGCGCGGCGCCATCCAGGCCAAGCTGCGCCTGCTATGGCCACGCCTGGCGGGATACCGCCTGCTGGGCTTTGGCTTCACCCAGCCCTATCTGGCCATGTTCGGGGCGGAACGCGCCATCGCCGCCGGGCCGGATGTCAGCGCGCCGGGCGCCAGCCTGGCCTGTGCCGAAGACGCGCTGCCTTTCGCCGATTCCCTGTTCGACCGGATCCTGCTGGTCCATGCGTTGGAACGGGCCGAGACGCTTCGGCCACTGCTGCGCCAGTTGTGGCGCGTGCTGGCGCCCGAAGGCCGGATGCTGGTGGTCGCGCCCAACCGCGCCAGCCTGTGGGCGCAGATGGAACGTACACCCCTGGGCCAGGGGCGGCCTTTTGCGCGCAGCGAACTGGATCGCCTGCTGCGCGAGGCGATGTTCGAGCCGCTGCGCTGGGACCATGCGCTGCATGCGCCGCCCCTGGGCGCGCGGCTTCTCGTCCGCACGGGCGCGGGCTGGGAGAAAGCGGGCAGCCTGCTTTTCCCGGCGCTGGGCGGGGTGCATCTGGTCGAGGCGAAAAAGGCCATCTATGCGATGACGCCGTTGCCCGCCGAAACAGTGTGCGCGACGCCACACCTGGCGTCCGAGGGTGTCAGCTCTTTTTCAGGAGAAAGATAGCGCCCGGCGCCCAAAAGTTGGGGCCCAGATAGCCGCGATGGACCGCATCCGGCTGCATCCGGCGTGTATTGCCGTTGCCGTCCAGCGCATGCGCCTCCACGATGGTCGCGCCCACCTTCTGCGTCAGGTCCACGAAATCGGACAGGGTGCACAGATGGATGTTGGGCGTGTCGTACCAGTGATGCTCCAGCGTGCGGGTGCGGGGCATCTTGCCGAAGGCCAGCAGCGAGGCGCGCACGCGCCAATGCCCGAAATTGGGCAGCGACACCGCCACGCGGCGGCCGATGCGCAGCATGTCGGTCAGCACCTTGGCCGGCTTTTCCGTCGCCTGGATGGTCTGGGACAGGATGACCGCGTCGAACACACCACCCGGATATTCCGCCAGGTCGGTATCGGCGTCACCCTGCACCACCGACAGGCCGCGCTTGACGCAGGCATTGACGTTCTGCTGCGAAATCTCGATGCCACGGCCGTCCACGCCCTTGGCCCGGACAAGGTGCTCCAGCAGCGCGCCGTCACCGCAGCCCACATCCAGCACGCGGGTGCCGGGCCGGATCATGTCGGCGATCGCCGCCAGTTCGGGACGCAGGCTCATGCCAGTCTGATCCCCGAAAGGCCCGCCTCGCGCGCCGCCGCCTCGATGAAGCCGTCCACCGCGGCATACATCTCGGGCTCGTCCAGCAGGAAGGCGTCGTGGCCTTTGTCGCTGTCGATTACCACGAAGGAGACATTGCCCGCCGCCGCGTTCAGGGCGTGGGCCACATGCTTGTTCTCGGCCGGCGGGAACAGCCAGTCGCTGGTGAAGGCGATGATGCAGAAGCGCGTGGGCGAACCGCGGAACACCTCGGCCAGCTTGCCGTCATGCTCCTCCGCCATGTCGAAATAGTCCATGGCGCGCGTGATGTAGAGATATGAATTGGCGTCGAAGCGATCCACGAAACTGGCGCCTTGGTAGTGCAGATAGCTTTCGATCTGGAAGTCCGGCGCGAACTGGAACGACAGGCTGGCGCGGTTTTGCAGGTTGCGGCCGAACTTGCGCTGCAACGCGGCTTCCGAAAGATACGTGATGTGCGCGGCCATGCGCGCCACCGACAGGCCCTTGGCGGGAAACGTGCCAGCCGTGGCGTATTCGCCATTCTTCCATTCCGGATCGGCCATGATCGCCTGGCGGCCAACCTCGTGCAGGGCGATGTTCTGCGCCGAATGGCGCGCGGCGCAGGCGATGGGGATGGCGGCGCCCACCATCTCGGGGTAGGACGCAGCCCATTGCAGCACCTGCATCCCGCCCATCGAACCGCCCACCACGGCGAACAGCCTGGTGATGCCCAGGGCGTCCACCAGCATCTTCTGCGCCCGCACCATGTCGCGAATGGTGATAAGGGGGAATGACAGGCCATACGCCTTGCCGGTGGCCGGATCGATATCCGCCGGCCCGGTCGAGCCCATGCAGCCGCCGATGACATTGGCGCAGATCACGAAGAAGCGGTCGGTGTCTATCGGCTTGCCCGGTCCCACCAGCGAGGTCCACCAGCCCGGCTTGCCGGTGACCGGATTGTGCGATGCCACGAACTGGTCGCCCGTCAGGGCGTGGCAGATCAGGATGGCGTTGCTCTTGTCGCCATTCAGCGCGCCATAAGTCATGTAGGCGACCGTGACCGGCGACAGCGTGCGGCCGCAATCCAGCTTCAGGGCCTCGGCGAAGGTGATCGCCTTGCCCTTGTCGGCCTCATGCGCCGTCACCGGGCGCGTAAAACGGGGGTGTTCCGCCATGGTAGCGTTAGCTAAGGCTGGCTGGCCCCCCTGTCAATGAAACGCAGCCCTGCTTTGCTTTTGCCGCCCCCCGGGGCTATGAACCGGCCGTTTCGGACAGCGAAAAGCCATGACAGAGCCCACGCCCAAACCCGGCATTCTGGACATCGAACTGTATGTCGGTGGCCGTTCCGCCGTGCCCGGCATGGCCAGGGTCACCAAACTGTCTTCCAATGAAAGCCCGCTGGGCCCAAGCCCCCGGGCCGTCGCCGCGCTGGCCGCCGCCGCGCAGGATCTGCAACTCTACCCCGACGGCTCCTCGCGCCTGTTGCGGGAAGCCATCGGTCAGGTCCAGGGCCTGGATCCGGCGCGCCTGGTCGTGGGCGGCGAGGGGTCCGGCCCGCTCCTGACCATGATCGCCAATGCCTATCTGCAACCGGGCGACGAGGTGATCTTCAGCCGCCACGCCTTCCTGCTCTATGACATCGCCACGCGGGCCAACAGCGCCCGGCCCGTGATCGTGGAAGAGAAGACCACCAACAACGGCATCCGCATCGATGTGGATGCCATGCTGGCTTCGGTGACGGACAGGACGCGCATCGTGTATGTCGCCAATCCCAACAATCCCACCGGTTCGTATCTCACGCGCGAGGAGATGAAGAAGCTCCATGCCAGCCTGCCTGCCAACGTGCTGCTGGTGATTGACGCCGCCTATGGCGAATTCGTGGATGCGCCCGATTACGATACGGGCCAGGAGCTGGCGCAGGCGCATGCCAATGTCGTGATGACCCGCACCTTCTCCAAGATTCATGGCCTGGCGGCGCTGCGCCTGGGCTGGGCCTATGTGCCCCAGGCCGTTGCCGATGTGCTCAACCGCATCCGTGGTCCCTTTCCCACCTCGCCGCTGCAACAGCAGGCCGGCGCCGCCGCCATTGCCGACACGGCGCATGTGGCGCGCGCCGCCGCGCACAATGCGCAATGGCGCGCCTGGCTCATCGCCGAGATCCGCAAGTTGGGCCTGCGCGTGGATGACAGCGCGGCCAACTTCATCCTGATCCATTTTCCGCCCGGACCAAAAGACGCGAAGGCCGCCGATGCCTTCCTGATCGGGCGCGGCATCATCCTGCGCGGGGTGGGCGCCTATGGCCTGCCGGATTGCCTGCGCATGACCGTTGGCAACGAGGAAGACAATCGCCTCGTCGTGGACGCGCTGCGCGATTTCATCGGCTAATAAAGCGCTTCCAGCAGGGTGGTGATCGCGCCGGCCTGTTCGGGCGTCATGGCGTTTTCCTTGCCGTTCAGTTCCGTGCGCGTCACCTCGGCCATGCCGCCTTCATCATGCCAGGCGCCATGGGTTTCCGACGCCGTGGTCTGGCCCTTCAGCAGCAGCATGTAAGCGCGCGAGCGCACCAGCGTCTGGTAAAGACGCAGGCTTCCAACCTGGTTGCCGAATGCGCCCAGCGTGCCCTTGGCCTGGTCGGCCTGCACCACCATGTCAATGCTGTTGCCATCCTCGCCGCGGCGCAGGTGGAACTGCGCGCGTTCGACCGTCATGCCGGGCGCAGCCAGCTTGGTAATGTCAATGTCAAAACGCAGCAGGCCCTGGTCGTCGCGCACCGCACTGGCGCGCAACTGGCCCGGTGTGAAGGCGAAACTGCGCGAGCGTCCTGCCGCATCCACCCAGGACAGGCGCTGGTTGCCCGCCGCCTCGAACACCTTGCGGTCGCCGCCATAGGTCAAAGCATGCAAGGCGAACAGGTCGCTGCGAATCGAGAATGGGCCATGCGGTCCTTGGCCATGCGCCGAGAAATCCTTGAAGCTCGCATCCACGCGGAAGGGGAAGCCGCCAAAGCTGACCGCGCTCCAGTCCAGCGTCACGCCAGGCATCGCCTCGCGGCCCTTCATCGCCACGATCTGGCGCTCATAGGCCTTGGCCGTGCGATACCAGTGCAGGCTGATGCCTGCGGCCAGCAGGACGAAGAGAATGATGGGCGCCCAAAGGAAGAAACGGCTGGAATATTTC
>JAEZBK010000061.1 GCA_023427355.1 Pseudomonadota bacterium | reverse complement strand
CCCTTGGCCACCGTGACCTTGCCCTGGTGGATCGCGCGCGCCTTGCCGCCTGCCACCTTCTTGAACAATTGCGTGCTGCTGGTGTTGCCCTTGCGGTGAATGACATGGGTGGTGATGTCGGCATGGGCATCGCCATCCAGCACCGAAACACCGGAGAGATTTGCCTGCGCGCCCTCGCCTTCCAGCGAAATGGTCAGTTCGGTGCGCGACAGCTTGCCGCCGAAATTGGCGAAATGGGCGTTGTAGCGGGCATTGGCGGCCAGGGAGAGCGCAATCTCCTCCACCTGCACGCCCGGCACGGCGCGCGCCATGCGGACATGATCCAGCATGGCGCCCTCGCCCAGCACGATCTCAATGCCCGCATTGCGGGGCGTGGCGTCATCGCCCGATTCAAAGATGGAAAGCGACGATCCGGCCTCCAGCACGATCAAGAGGCGCACATGGCCCTTGCCAGTCAATTCCAGCGCCAGCGGCGTGGTGATGGCGCGGCCTTCCGGCACGCGCAGGGCGATGCCGCCTTCGGCAAAGGCCAGCGAAGCCTCGCTGACCGCATTGCGCGCCAGGGTGCCGGCATGGGTGGCAAGCCAGGCGGGCGGATTGGGATGGGCGAGATCGGAAATTTCCATCCCCGGCGGCAGGCCCATGATGCGGGTGGCCGCGGCATCGGTGCCCAGCCCGGCTTCGCCCAAGGCAGACTTCAGGTCGGAATATTTCCATTCCTCGACCCGGCGCGTGGGAATGCCGCGCCCCTCGAAGAGGGTGCGGGCTTCCTCGCGGCGTTTGGCGAGCGCGGTACTCATGCCGACTTCTTCACGTTATCCTGGCCGACAATATGCTCGTAGCCCCTGGCTTCGAGTTCGAGCGCCAGTTCCTTGCCGCCTTCGGCGACGATGCGGCCATGCGCCAGCACATGAATGCGGTCGGGCAAGATGTAATCCAGCAGGCGCTGGTAATGCGTGATGACCAGCATGGCACGGGCGGGCGAACGCAGCGTGTTGACGCCTTCGGCCACCAGCTTCAGCGCATCGATGTCGAGGCCGGAATCGGTTTCGTCGAGGATCGCCAGCTTGGGCTCGAACAGCGACATCTGGAGGATTTCGAGGCGCTTCTTCTCGCCGCCGGAGAAGCCGACATTGAGGGCTCGCTTGAGCATTTCCTCGGAGACGTTGAGATCCTTGGCCTTGGCGCGCACCAGCTTGAGGACGCCGATGGCGTCGAGATCAGGTTCGCCGCGGGTGCGGCGCTGGGCGTTCAGCGCGGTCTTGAGGAAGGTCATGGTGGTGACGCCGGGAATTTCCACCGGATACTGCATGGCGAGGAACACGCCCTTTGCGGCACGCTCTTCCGGAGCCATCGCGGCAAGGTCTTCGCCGTTATAGAGGATCGAGCCTTCGGTGATGTCATAGCCGCTGCGGCCCGCCAGCACATAGGAAAGCGTGGACTTGCCGGACCCATTGGGGCCCATGATGGCATGCACCTGGCCGGGCTGGAGCGCCAGCGTCAGGCCCTTGAGGATGGGCTTGTCGCCGACGCTGACGTGCAGGTTCCTGATCTCAAGCATGACTAACCTACCGAACCTTCGAGAGAGATGCCGACGAGCTTCTGGGCCTCGACGGCGAATTCCATGGGGAGCTGCTGCAGCACTTCCTTGCAGAAGCCGTTGACGATCAGCGACACCGCCTCGTCCTGCGGGATGCCGCGCTGCAGGCAATAGAACAACTGGTCCTCGGCGATCTTGGAGGTGTTTGCTTCGTGCTCGATGCGCGCGGTGGGATTGCGGCTTTCGATATAGGGCACGGTGTGCGCACCACATTCGCCGCCGATCAGCAGGGAGTCGCACTGGGTATAATTGCGCGCACCCTTGGCCTTGCCATAGACGCTGACAAGGCCGCGATAGGTGTTCTGCGCCTTGCCGGCCGAAATGCCCTTGGAGATGATGCGCGACTTCGTGTTGGCGCCCAGGTGGATCATCTTGGTGCCGGTATCGGCCTGCTGGTAATGGTTGGCGATGGCGATGGAATAGAATTCGCCCACCGAATGATCGCCGCGCAGGATGCAGGACGGATATTTCCAGGTGATGGCCGATCCGGTCTCGACCTGGGTCCAGGAAATCTTGGAATGGTCGCCCCGGCAATCGCCGCGCTTGGTGACGAAGTTGTAGATGCCGCCCTTGCCGTTCTCATCGCCCGGATACCAGTTCTGGACGGTTGAATATTTGATCTCGGCATGGTCCAGCGCCACCAGCTCGACCACGGCGGCGTGGAGCTGATTTTCGTCGCGCTTGGGCGCGGTGCAGCCTTCGAGATAGGAGACGTAGCTGCCTTCGTCGGCGACGATCAGCGTGCGTTCGAACTGGCCGGTTTCCGAGGCGTTGATGCGGAAATAGGTGGACAGTTCCATCGGGCAGCGCACGCCCTTGGGCACATAGACGAAAGTGCCGTCGGAGAAGACCGCCGAGTTCAGCGTGGCGTAGAAATTGTCGGTCACCGGCACCACCGTGCCCAGATACTTGCGCACCAGGTCGGGATAGTCGCGGATGGCCTCGCTCATCGGGCAGAAGATCACGCCTGCCTCGTTGAGCTTTTCCTTGAAGGTGGTGGCGACGGAGACGCTGTCGAATACCGCGTCAACCGCCACGCCGGCCAGCGCCATCTGCTCGTTCAGCGGGATGCCCAGCTTGTTGTAGGTTTCCAGCAGCTTGGGATCCACCTCGTCCAGCGACTGCTTGAGCGGCGTGTTCTTGGGCGCGGCATAATAATAGGCGTCCTGGAAGTCGATCTGCGGGTAATGGACCCGCGCCCATTTCGGCTCCTTCATCGACAGCCAGCGGCGGAAGGCAGCCAGGCGCCATTCCAGCATCCATTCCGGTTCGTTCTTCCTGGCCGAAATGTAGCGCACCGTGTCTTCGGTCAGGCCCTTGGGCGCGCGCTCCATCTCGATATCGGTGACGAAACCGTATTTGTACTTGTCGCCGATCTCGGCGACGGTCTTCTGGGTGGCGGGACTGCTCATGCGGCCTCCAGCGAGGTCTTGCGCTGCCACAGCTTGGTCAGGGCGGCGATGGCGGCTTCCACATCGGCCATGTCGGAGTTCCAGCCGAAGCTGGCGCGCAAGGCGCAGGAAGCCAGGGCATATTCGATGTTCATCGCCTCCAGCACATGGCTGGCGGCGATCTTGCCAGACGAGCAGCTCGCGCCCGCGCTGATCCAGACGCCGTCCAGGTCAAGTGCCATCAAGGCCGTTTGCGAGGTGATGCCCGGCAGGGCGAACTGGCTGGTGCCGATGACGCGCGGCGCGCCATCGCCGAAGATGCGGGCCTGCGGGATCGCGGCCTTGAGCAGGGTTTCGAACTTGTCGCGCAGATGCTGAACACGGGCGCGTTCGCCATCTCCGTCCCGCACGCTGTGCGCGGCGGCGGCGAAGCCGGCGATGCCGGAAAGATTTTCCGTACCTGCGCGCAAGCCGCCCTGCTGGCCGCCGCCCAGGATCTGCGCCGCCAGGGGCGCGCCCTTCGCCACGATCAGCGCGCCGACGCCCTGCGGGCCGCCGATCTTGTGGGCCGACAGCAGCATGTAATCGCAGAGCGAGGCATCCAGCGGAATCTTGCCCGCCGCCGCCACGGCATCCACCAGCAGCAGCGCGCCGGCTTCGCGGCACAGGCGCGAAACCTCTTCAACAGGCTGGATGACGCCGGTCTCGTTGTTGGCGGCCATCACCGCCACCAATGTCCGCCCCTTGCCTTCGCGCAAGGCCACGCGCAACGACTCGGTATCCAGCACGCCATCGTCATTCACCGGCAGCAATTCCAGCCGCACGCCGGGCGCGCGTTCCGCCAGATGCCGCGCCGGGGCCAGGATGGCGCCATGTTCGATGGACGAGACGAACAGGCGCGTGATCCGCACCACCTTGGCATCGGCCTCATGCTGGTTGATCGCGCCTTCCACCGCGCCAGCCAGGGCCAGGTTGGCCGCCTCGGTCGCGCCGCTGGTGAACAGGATGTCATGGTTCGCCGCGTTCGCCAGGAGCGCGATCTTCTCCTTCGCATCCTCGACCAGGGCGCGCGCGGCGCGGCCACGGGCATGGATGGAGGATGGATTGCCGCCCACCGACAGGGCGGCGGTCAGCGCGGCCTGGGCTTCGGGCCGGATGGGGGATGTGGCGTTGTGATCGAGATAATGCATGACAACTCTTATTCGGCGGCGACGTCTGCCGCGGTGTTGCTGTCGCCCATGTCGTTGCACGGACGGGCGCGGCCCAGCACGCGCCGCTCCACCACATCGGCCAGCGACACGGAGGAGAGGAAGACGTGGATCTGCTGGCCCAGCTCTTCCCAAAGATCATGGGTGACGCAGCGGGCACCGGTCTTGGTGCAGCCCTTGGCGGAACCAGGCTTGCAGCGGGTGGCGGCGATGGGTTCATCCACCGCCACGATGATGTCGGCCACGCGGGTTTCGGCGGAGGGCCGCGCCAGCCGATAGCCGCCGCCGGGGCCGCGCACGCTGGTGACCAGGCCGCCGCGGCGCAGCTTGGCGAACAACTGCTCCAGGTAGGACAGGGAGATGTCCTGCCGCTGCGCGATATCGGCCAACGCCACCGGCTTGCCCTCGGCGGCATGGCCGGCCAGATCGGCCATCGCCATCACGGCGTAACGTCCCTTGGTGCTCAGCCGCATAAATGGCTCCGTCGGAAGGCGTTTTTCCTTGGCTGGCGGCCATGCCCTTGTGTAGAAGGACGGCCCCGGCCAGGCGGCAGGGTATAGGGTTTCCTGAGTAGAATGGTCAAGTATTCTGCCGCATAGCCGGTATGACCTATCAAGTACCTGAATATGTTGGATTTAAATGAGGGCCGACGCCCCGAAAATCCGGCCGGATAATGCAGAGGGCCTAGCGGCCCGGTGGGGGATATGACGGATGCCTGATATTATTCTTCCGGGTTCCGCCGGGCGTATCGAAGCGCGCTACCAGCGGCAGAAGGCTCCCGGAGCGCCGATGGCGCTGGTGCTGCATCCCCATCCCCAGTTCGGCGGCACCATGAACAACCCGCTGGTCTATGACCTTTTCCACATGTTCCACGGGCTGGGCTGCACCACGGTGCGGTTCAATTTCCGCGGCGTGGGCCGCAGCCAGGGAACGTTCGACAATGGGTCGGGCGAATTGTCCGACGCCGCCGCCGTGCTGGACTGGATGAACACGCTGTATCCCAACCCCAGCCATGTCTGGGTGTGCGGCATCAGCTTCGGCGCCTGGATCGGCATGCAGCTGCTGATGCGCCGCCCGGAGATCACCGGCTTCGTCTCCATCGCGCCGCCCGCCAGCATGTATGACTTCGCCTTCCTGGCGCCCTGCCCCACCTCGGGCCTGATCGTGCATGGCACGCGCGACAGCGTGGTGCCGGAACCGGACGTGCAGAAGCTGGTGGACCGGTTGACCGCGCAGAAGGGCATCAAGATCACCTACAACAAGATCGAAGGCGCCAACCATTTCTTCGACAAGCATGAAGCCGATGTCGTGGAATCGGTGAAGGGCTATGTCTCGGACCTGATGAGCCGTCCGCGCGAAGGCCGCTGAGACCAAAAAAAGGAATTGCCGCCATGTGGGCTGCCGTCGTTGTCATGCTGGGCTTTCTGACCGGACCGGAAGCCATTCCGATTACCGAAGCCGGTACCTTCACCAGCGAAGCCGCCTGCCAGGCCGCCATCGCGCGCGCCGTGCCTGCGACACTCGACGCGGAATCGCGCGCCGGTTTCGAGCGTGGCGAGCGCCGTTATGTCTGCGTGAAAGTGCGCGAACTGGCCCGCAACTAAGCCTGATCCCCGTGTCCAGAAGCCTTGTGCAGCACGCCCCCCGTCAGCGGGCGCGCAACGCCCGTGGTCGTGGGCAAGGATAGCGGCAGGCCACGCTTCGAGCGCAGCGCCAGCCAGGCAAAGCCTTCGGCCTCCAGCGCATCGCCATCCCAGCGCGCGCCTTCGGCTTTCAGCACATTGCCATCCAGCCGCAGGCGCAACTGATCCATCAGGAAGTCATTGTGGCGGCCACCGCCGCAGATGATCCAGGTGCGGGGGCGTTCGGGAAAATGTTCCTCCGCGCGGGCGATGGCGGCGGCCGTGAAGGCGGCCAGCGTCGCCGCGCCGTCGGCGGGTGACAGCCCCTGAACCGCAGCCATGCCGAAATCCATGCGGTCGAGCGACTTGGGCGGATCGCGGTCGAAAAAAGGATGGGCCAGCATGCCGGCCAGCGCATCGGGATTGACCGTGCCCGTCTTCGCCAACGCACCGCCTTCATCGCGGCTGCTGCCGGTGTGGCGCAGCATCCAGTCATCGATCGGCGCGTTGCCAGGGCCGGTGTCAAAGGCGAGCACAAGATCGCCGTCTATGTAGGTGACGTTGCCGACGCCGCCGATATTGACCACCACCAGAGGCTTGGGCAGAGCCGAACCTGCCGCCAGCGCCGCATGATAAAGCGGCATCAGCGGCGCGCCCTGCCCGCCCGCCGCCACGTCGGCGCTGCGAAAATCATGGACCACGTCGGTGCCGGTGAGACGGGCCAGCAAGGCGCCGTCACCGATCTGCCAGGTCCAGCGCTGATCCGGCCGGTGCAGGATGGTCTGGCCGTGGAAGCCGATCAGATCGGCGCGGCCCGCCTGTGCGACCAGCCGGTCCACCGCCTCGGCATGGATTTCCGTAAGACGGCGCTCTGCGTCCAGGATCACGGACGGGACCGCCGCGCCCCGAACATGGCCGGGGGCCGCCTCCAGCGCCTGGCGCAGCAGGGCACGCGTTTCCTCGTTATAGGCGATGGTCAGGCCGGGGCCGGGACGGACAATCGTATCCCCATCGGTCTCGATCATGGCCGCATCCACCCCGTCCAGCGAGGTGCCGCTCATCAGCCCGATGACTTTCTTGATTTCCGCCATCTGTGCTATGCCGCCTGCCTTATCGAAGCAGGTTTATAGCATGCCGCCCGCACCGCAATTCCAGTCCGATTTCCTGCGCACATTCGCGGCGCGCGGGGCCTATTACCAGTGCTCGGCCGATGCCGACCTGGACGCGCTGATGGGCAAGGAGCGCGTCACCGCCTATATCGGCTTTGACGCCACCGCCCCATCGCTGCATGTGGGTCATGCCATCCAGATCATGACGCTGCGGCGCCTGCAGCAGGCCGGACACAAGCCCATCGTGCTGATCGGCGGCGGCACCACCAAGGTGGGCGACCCGTCCTTCCGCAACGAGGCGCGCCCGTTGCTGGATGATGCGCAGATCGATGCCAACAAGGCTTCGATACGCCGCGCTTTCGAGCGGTTCCTGACCTTTGGCGACGGCCCTTCGGACGCCATCATGGTGGACAATGCCGAATGGCTGGACAAGCTGGAATACATCCCCTTCCTGCGCGAGATCGGGCGGCACTTCTCGATCAATCGCATGCTGACCATGGAAAGCGTGCGGGCCAAGGTGGACAACGACCTGCCCTTCAGCTTCCTGGAGTTCAACTACTCCATCATGCAGGCCTATGATTTCGTCGAGCTTTACCGCCGGTATGGCTGCCGCCTGCAATCTTCGGGTTCGGACCAGTGGGGCAACATCGTGTCGGGCATAGACCTGGGC
>JAEZBK010000058.1 GCA_023427355.1 Pseudomonadota bacterium | reverse complement strand
CCCTTCAGCACATCGTCATATCGTGTGCCGGCAAGGTTCTCTATGGAGATGAAGGTATCCTGGCCACGATTGGGTGCGGTGGTCTGTGGCCCGGTTATGGCCAGGTCCACGGTGACCCCGGTGCTGTAAAGAGACCCGCGGCCTGAATGGTAACTCACGGTGTCGCTGCCGGACCCGCCATTGAAGATATCGTCTCCCACACCGCCCTGGAAAATGTCATCGCCCGGACCACCCAGGAGAATCAGCGTGCTTGGGGTTATGCTGCCGCCGACGATGCTGGTTCCAACCATCATCCTGTCGGTAGCGGCGAGGCCCGTGCCGTCTATCGTCAGGATTTTTCCCGCGACGCCGCCGGGGATCACGGTGTAGTTGAAGCCCGCGCCCAGGCGCACGGTCTCAATCTCGGAGATATTGAGATTGCTGACGGATTCATTGCTGATGTTGAACTCGAATATGTCAACCTTTCCGGTCAGGCCGCCTGTCAGGTTCAGCGTATCGTTGCCATTGCCGCCATTGATGGCGAAATTGGTCGAGGTAAATTTGCTGCTGTCCAGGTTGAAGGTGTCGTCGCCGTCATAGCCGGTGACTCGGACTTGGTTCACGTCGCTGGGCGCAAGGCGGCTGGTGATGTCAAACGTGTCATTCCCGCCCAAGACCAGATTGCCGAAGGTGGTTTCATTGCCGGACTTGAGCGCATTGTAGAGCGCCACCGCGGAAATGCTGAAGCCGAACCATGACTGGCTGTAGCCGCCCTCCTGTTCCATCGTCAGGCTGGTGACGGTCCCGCCTGTCAGCAGATTGCTGGCGGCATCGCCATAGGTGAGACCGAAGCCAGTGACCGAAAGTTTTCGGCCGGGGCCGGGGACGAAGCCGGTGTTATCCAGCACGAATTTCGTGGAGGTGGCGCTCAGGACGCGAATGGATGATCTGAAGAATGCAAAGACGAGAGGCGTTCCCAAGCCATCAACGTTAACGGATGTCATCGCTAATCCCCCGGCGCCTGTTCTTGTTGGTTGCACCTTGTGGCGTGGGGTATAGGCGCGCAAGCGCCTGATCCGTGTAAAGATCAATGTTGTCAGTGTATTAGAAGCGCAATAATGCCGGGCGCGTCAACGATGGCGCGTTCGTACAGGCGAATAGAAACTGTCTGTGCGCCTACCGCGCGACCAGCGTGCCGCCGGGAGGGACCACATCCTTCGCGCGGCCCGGCGTGATGGAGAGGGCGGCGCTGGAGAGCATGCCGCTGCCCACGCCCAACTGTGAATCCACCGGCACCTTGATGTCGTCGCGGATCGAGAGGCGCAGGTCGACCAGATAGGTCTTGCGGTCCAGCGCCAGGCTTTCAACCGTGCCGACCTTGACCCCGCCGATGCGCACATCGGTGCCGGCCTTGATGCCGTCGGCGGTCTTCACCTGCGCGCTGATCCGGTAGCTGGACAGGCTGCCCGTGCCGGTCTGCCACAAAAGAAACACAAGAAATCCAACACCCAGTGCGATTACCGCGGCGCTGAGCAGGCTCTCGAAGATGCCGATCCGTTGCATGGGTGAAAAAATATCCATTTCCGGCGCAATTAGAAATAGTCAAAGCGCCGCTGGGCCTTATAGTTGGTTCCATGCACCACGCATCACCCCTTATCGCCGTCCTGGTGGGCGGCCTCGGCCTTGCCTTTATCTTTGGCGCCATCGCCAACCGGTTCAAGGCGCCGCCGCTGCTGGGCTATCTGCTGGCGGGCGTGGCCGTGGGGCCCTTCACCCCGGGCTTCATCGCCGACCCCGACCTGGTCCAGCAACTGGCCGATATCGGCATCATCCTGCTGATGTTCGGCGTGGGCCTGCATTTCTCGCTGCGCGACCTGATGTCGGTGAAGGCCATCGCCCTGCCCGGCGCGGTGGGCCAGATCGCCATCGCCACCCTTCTGGGCAGGGGGCGGGGCTGGAGCCTGGGCTGGGATATCGGGGCGGGGCTGGTCTTCGGCCTGGCGCTCTCGGTGGCCTCGACCGTGGTGCTGCTGCGCGCCTTGCAGGAGCGGCGGCTGGTCGAGACCGAGCGCGGCCATATCGCCGTGGGCTGGCTGATCGTCGAAGACATCGCGATGGTGGTGGTGCTGGTGCTGCTGCCCGCCATCGCCGCGACGCTGAATGGCGGATCGTTCGACCCGGTTGATGCGGCGCAGGCCATGGGCCTGACCCTGGGCAAGCTGGCGCTGTTCACCGTCATCATGCTGGTGGCAGGGCGCCGCATCGTGCCGTGGATCCTGCATTACATCGCCCATACCGGCAGCCGCGAGCTGTTCCGCTTGGCGGTGCTGTCGCTGGCGCTGGGCGTGGCGCTGGGCGCGGCGGTGCTGTTCGATGTTTCCATTGCGCTGGGCGCGTTTTTCGCCGGCATGATCATGTCGGAAAGCCAGTTGTCGCAGCGCGCCGCGGAAGAGTCGCTGCCGCTGCGCGATGCGTTCGCCGTGCTGTTCTTCGTCTCGGTCGGCATGTTGTTCAATCCGCTGATCGTGCTGCAGGACTGGGCGGCGGTGATCGCCACCGTCCTGATCATCGTGGTGGGCAAGTCGCTGGCGGCCTATGCCATCGTGCGCGCCTTCGGCCACACCAAGGCCACCGCGCTGACCATCTCGGCCAGCCTGGCGCAGATCGGCGAATTCTCGTTCATCCTGGTGGGGCTGGGCGTCACGCTCGACCTGCTGCCCGAGCGCGGGCGCGACCTGGTGCTGGCGGGCGCGATCATCTCGATCATGCTCAATCCGCTGATCTTCGCCTTCCTGGACCGGATGATCGCCAAGACCGGCGGCACCACCGACCAGCCCAAGAAGCCGGAAACCATGCGCGAGCCGATCCCGCAGACGGCGCTGAGCGACCATGCCGTGCTGGTGGGCTATGGCCGCGTCGGCAAGTGCATCGCCGAGGGCATGGAGGGCACCAAGCTGCTGGTGATCGAGGAAGGCGATGTCGGCGTGGCGGATGTCGAGCATCTGCGCGGCAATGGCGCCCGCGCCGATGTGCTGGAGGCGGCGAATCTGAAGGCGGCGCGGCTGCTCTTCGTCGCCATTCCCCAGGCCTTCGAGGCCGGTCGCATCATCGAGCAGGCGCGCAAGGCCAATCCCCTGCTGCTGATCGTGGCGCGGGCGCATTTCGACGCCGAGGTCACGCACCTGACCAACATGGGCGCCGACAAGGTGATCATGGGCGAGCGCGAGATCGCGCTGGCCATGCTGGATTTCGCCAAAACAGCCTGATCGGCCCTTGGCCGCACTAGGAAAGCCCTGAACAGAAAGGGTACAAACCCTCCATGGGCGGCACGATTCGCATTCTGGGACTGGACCCCGGCCTGTCGGCCATGGGCTGGGGCGTGATCGCGGTCGAAGGCTCGCGCCTGACGCACATCGCCCATGGGGTGATCGCCACCAAGCCCGTCCTTGGGCTGGGGCTGCGGCTGATGGAATTGCACCGGGTGCTGTCGGCGGTGATCGCCGAACATGGCCCAGCCGCCATCGCGGTGGAGCAGGCCTTTGTGGCCAAGGATCCGCAGGCGGCGCTGAAGATCGGCCATGCCCGCGCCGTGGCGCTGCTGGCGGCCGCCCAAGGGGGCCTGGAGATCGCCGAATACGCCCCCAACCAGATCAAGAAATGTGTGGTGGGCGCGGGGCATGCCGGAAAAGAACAGGTGCAGTTCATGGTGAAGCGCCTGTTGCCCGCCTGTGGCGTGACAAAAGCCGATGCCGCCGATGCGCTGGCGGCGGCGATCGCCCATGCGCATCTTTCGACGACGCGCTTGCGCGTGGTGGCCGCGTCATGATCGGCAAGCTGACCGGGATCGTGGACAGCATCGCCGATGACGCGGTGATCCTGGACGTGCATGGCGTCGGCTATCTGGTGCAGTGCCCGCTTTCGACCCTGGCGCGGCTTGCGGTGGGCGCGCCCGCCAGCCTGATGATCGAGATGAAGGTGTCGGAAGACGCCATCCGTCTGTATGGCTTTGCCAGCGCGGAAGAGCGCGAATGGTTCCGCCTGCTGCAGACGGTGCAGTCGGTGGGATCGAAGGTGGCGCTGGCGGTGCTTTCGACGCTGGCGCCGCGCGATTTGCAGCGCGCGCTGGCGCTGGGCGACAAGGCGATGATCGGCCGCGCACCCGGCGTCGGGCCGAAGCTGGCGCTGCGCATCGCCACGGAATTGAAGGACAAGGCGCCGGCGATGATGCTGCGCGGCGAGACGCCCGATGCGCCCGCAGCCGTTGCGCCGCGCGGGGCGGAAGCCGATGCGGTGGCGGCGCTGCTCAAGCTGGGCTATTCCGAAAGCATCGCCGCCACGGCGGTGGCGAAGGCGGCGCAGGACATGGGTGACGCCGAGGCCGGCGCGCTGATCCGCGAGGCGCTGCGGGGCATGGGCAAGGCATGAAGAACCCCGTCACCAGCCCGGAGCGTAGCGAAGACGATACGCTGGAAGCGTCGCTTCGGCCCAAGACGCTGGCGGATTTCGTCGGCCAGCGGCAGGAACTGGACAATCTGTCGGTCTTCATCGCCGCCGCGCGCGAACGCGGCGAGGCGATGGATCATGTGCTGTTTTCCGGCCCGCCGGGCCTGGGCAAGACCACGCTGGCGCAGATCGTGGCGCGCGAGCTGGGGGTGAATTTCCGCTCCACCAGCGGCCCGGTTCTGGCCAAGGC
>JAEZBK010000029.1 GCA_023427355.1 Pseudomonadota bacterium | reverse complement strand
GCCGCTGATCATCGCCCTGGCCACCTTCGCCGCCGGGTTCGGCTTTCCGCGCTGGGTGCTGGGCTTCCTGGCCGCGCGCCGCCGCAAGCAGTTCACCAGCCATTTCGCCACGGCCATTGACGTGATCGTGCGCTCGGTGCGCTCGGGCCTGCCGGTGAACGAAGCCATGCGCATCGTTGCGCGCGAATCCCCGGAGCCGGTGCGCTCGGAGTTCCACAAGCTGGTCGAGGGCATCAAGGTCGGCGTCACCCTGGAACAGGGCCTGGCGCGCATGCGCGATTCCATGCCCACCTCGGAAGTCGGATTTTTCGCCATCGTCATGACCATCCAGTCCAAGTCCGGCGGCAACCTGTCCGAGGCGCTGGGCAACCTCGCCTCGGTGCTGCGCGACCGCAAGCGCCTGGAAGGCAAGATCAAGGCGATGTCGTCGGAAGCCAAGGCGTCGGCCATGATCATCGGCTCGCTGCCCGTTGCGGTGATGGGCCTGGTCTATGTGACGACCCCCGCCTATATCGCCGTGCTGTTCACCGAACGGGTGGGCAACCTCCTGCTGCTGGGCTGCGCCTTCTGGATGGGTATCGGCGTGATGGTGATGCGCAAGATGATCAACTTCAAGCATTGATGCGCGCGCCATGAACGGACTTATCGACACTTTTTTCGACCCGACCTTCCTGGTGACGCTGTTCGTCGGCATCTTCGCCTTCGCCACCATCGCCACGCTGGTGATTCCGCTGATGGAAAAGGGCGGGCTGGACGACCGGCTCAAATCTGTCTCCAAGCGGCGCGAGGAACTGCGCGCCCGCCATCATGCCCAGTTGAGCGCCAAGCGCGGTTCCCTGCGCGTCGAACCCTCGACGCTGATGAAGACGGTGCTGGACAAGTTCAAGCTGGGCACCAGCCTGGAATCCGAGAACAGCCGCGAGAAGCTGGCCCAGGCGGGCTATCGCGGCCAGGCGCCCCTGATCGCCTTCATGTTCTTCCGCTTCGTCATGCCCTTCATCGTCTTCGTGGTGGCGCTGTTCTATCTTTTCGTCGTCACCCATTTCCAATGGGCGGTGATGACCAAGATATCGGCCTCGGTCGCCGGGGCGCTGTTCGGCTATTACCTGCCCGACCTGTTCGTCTCCAACATCATCCAGCGCCGCCAGACCTCGATCATGCAGGGCTTTCCCGATGCGCTCGACCTGATGCTGATCTGCGTCGAATCCGGCATGTCCATCGAATCGGCCTTCACCAAGGTTGCGGCGGAAATCGGCATCCAGTCGCCGGAACTGGCCGAGGAGCTGGCGCTGACCACCGCCGAACTGTCCTACCTGCCCGACCGGCGCCAGGCCTTCGACAATCTGGCCAAGCGGTGCGGCCATCCCGGCGTCAAGGCGGTGGCGATCGCGCTGAACCAGGCCGAGAAATACGGCACGCCCATGGGCCAGGCGCTGCGCGTCACCGCCACCGAAAACCGCGAGATGCGCTTCCAGGCGGCGGAAAAGAAGGCCGCGGCGCTGCCCGCCAAGCTGACGGTGCCGATGATCCTGTTCTTCCTGCCCTGCCTGTTCGTCGTGATCGGCGGCCCCGCCGCGATGAATGCGATGAAGACCCTGGGATAAAGAACCCCTCCGCCTTTGGCTGGCGACGCGCGCCGAAGTGGCGCGCTGCCAGCTACAGGCACCTCCCCTTTGGATGCGCTTCGCGCAAAAGGGGAGGCGGGCCATGGCCCTGGTGGAGCGTCGCCGCGCGGGATGCGCGGCCCCCAGCCCTTTGAAATTACCTGCGCCTCACCGCGCCAGGACGCCCGCTTCGCGATAATAGCGCCGCGCGCCCGGATGGATGCCCATGGGCAATTCCAGCACCGCGCTGCCCATGCTGATCTTGTGCGCCGCCGGGTGCGCGCCGGTCAGCGCTTCGCGGTTCACCGGATTGAACAGCGCGCGCGTGATGCCATAGACCTGCGCATCGGGCACCTTCGCATTGACCACCCACAAGGTGCGGGTGGCGATGGTGTTCACCGCCAGGGTGCGCGGATAGGTTTCGGCCGCGATGGTGGCGTGCTGCAATTGCGGCTCGGCCCGCAGCAGCCGCTCCACCACCGGCCCCTCGATGGGCAAGAGGATCGCCTTGCCGCCCTGCAACGCCTGCGTCACCGGCCCGTAAGGGGCGGCCGCGGCCAGGAAGAAGGCGTCGATCTTTCCCTCCGCCAGAAGCGCGACGGGATCGTCGCCCTCCACCGCGCGCACGCTGATGCGGAAGGCCGACAGGATGCGCCGCGCCGTATCGCCGGCATCGGTGCCCTGCGGCGCCAGCCAGACGCGCTTGCGCGAAAGGTTGCGCATCTCCGCGATGCCGGTAGCGGCGCCCGCGACCAGATGCACTTCCTCGGGGAACAGCGCCGCCACCACGCGCAGGTTGGCCAGCGGCTTGCCGCGGAACGGCGTGCGCCCGCGCGCGGCCGCATCCGCCATGTCGGCCTGCACCAGCGCCGAATCCACCAGCCCGTCATTGACGGCGCGCAGATTGTCGAGCGAACCCTGCGAGGTGCGCGCCGACAGGATCATGCCCGAAGGGGCGCAGACGGTGGAGGTTTCGCAGCGCGCCGCGCCGCGCGGATGGCTGATCAGTCCGGCAATCGCCTGGCCCAGGGCGAAGAACGGACTGCCGCTGGGGCCCGTGGCGACCTGGAAGGTCACGCGCCCGGCATCGCTGTCCGCCGGGGCCGCCTGCTGCCGCGTCACGCCCCAGAAGGCCAGGAGCCCAAATAGGAGAAGCGCGACGAGGGTGGCAATCCGCTGCTGCATGACGTTCCTGTTTTCTGCCGGTTAACAAAGTCTTGCGGCAGGAATGGGACGGACGCCCGTGAAGGCGCATGTAAGCCCTTATCCGACTTTCTAGCAGCATGCTTAAGCCTTTGTTGACCCCCCTGCCGCCATTGTTGGCCACGCCGAAAAAGCCGAGCCAGCCATGATGCGTTCCACCCCCCGCCTTTTGCCGATCCTGCTCGCTGCAGCCCTCGCGTCGGGCTGTGCGATGGGCAGCGATGTTCCCGAACGCGCCGCAGCCGCACGGCCCAATCCCAATGCCATCGCCGCCGACCTGGAGGGCAATGTGCGCCAGGCGCAGTTGCTGCGCCTGGCCGGCAAGCATGACGAGGCGATCCAGATTCTCTCCCAGCTCACGCTGATCGCCGCCGACAATCCGCGCGTGGTCGGCGAATATGGCAAGGCGCTGGCCCAGAAAGGCCGCGCCCAGGATGCGACGCAGTTCCTGCGCCGCGCCATCGAATTGTCGCCCGATGACTGGAGCCTGCATTCGGCGCTGGGCGTGGCGTTCGACCAGACCGGCGATCATGTCAGCGCCCGTGCGTCCTATGAGCGTGCGCTGATGCTGCGTCCCGGCGATGCCGGCGTGCTGAACAATTTCGCCCTGTCGCGCATGATGGCCAAGGATCCCGAAGGCGCGCGCCAGTTGATCGCCATGGCACGCTCCAGCAATGCCGGTGACGAAAAGATCGCCCGCAATGTCGAGATGATCAACCGCATGGCTCCCGATAGCGCCTTGCCCCGTCCCGTCGCGGTGGCCGCCAATCCCGGCAAGGCCGCGCCCACGCCCGTCGCCCAGGCGCCGCGCCCTGTGCCCGCGCC
>JAEZBK010000124.1 GCA_023427355.1 Pseudomonadota bacterium | reverse complement strand
GACCAAGGCAAGCCGGTGCGCAGAGCGCGTGGCTTGGGCTGTAGCCGCGGGCGGCATCGCCTCATCGCTGTCGCTTGCCGCCATGCAAGATCAGTGGCAGCCCTCCACCATCCTGGCTGTCTTGACTACTGGCCTGAGCATCAGCGCCGCCATTGTCTTGTACGTGCGCTCGCGCTCGCGTGGGCAACCGGCCCTTTCCGCCGCCGACTGGCGTGAGCTGCGCCAGGAGCACGTCATCGACGGCCACGCGCTGTGGGATGCTGAAGACCGGCTGATCGACCACGACGGCTTCCTGGCACGCTACCTGCCTGAGCTTCGGGATTGGCGCCGCCCCACCGGTCGCCAACTGGTGACCGCGCTGGTGGAATCGGGGAAGATGGAGCCATTTCCCGGCCTAGACCGCGCCCAGACGATCGAGGCCATGTGCGGGCTGCGCGAACAGGTGCCGGGCCTGCGGGAATTCCGCATGTCCGACGGACAGGTCTTTCTGGCGCGCAGCGTTGCCCTGGGCACGGCCGGCCGGGTCTCGGTGTTCTCCGACATCACCGAGTACAAGAAACTCCAAGCCGCCAACCGCCCGCACGAAGATACCTTCCACGACGCGTTTGAGTCCGCGCCGGCCTTGCTGGCGCTGCACGACGCCGACCAGAGGCCGCTGACAGTCAACCGAGCCTTTCGCGCCAAGCTGGGCCGCGATGTGGACGACCTGAATCGGCTGGGCTGGCAAGGATTGATGCATCCTGAAGACGCCGGATTGCCGTGGATATCAGGCACGCGCCGGTTCCTCGCCGCCGACGGCGCCGTGTTGCGCGGCCGGGTCCGCATCGTCTCCGTGCGCGGCAGCGGGGGGGAGGACACGGGGCGCAGCTTGGTGATCGTCGAGGATATCACCGCCCGCTTCGATGCCCAGGAGCGAATGCGTCTGCAAGCGTCGGTGCTGGAGCAGATCAGCGCCGCCGTCCTGGCGGTGGATGGCCAGGGACGCGTGATCTACGGCAACCCGGCCGCCGCTGCGCTGTTCCAGTGGAGCGACGACGTTTTGCCCGGTACGCCGGTGGAACGCTTGTTGGGCGCGCGGGTCAGCGAAGCGCTGGACAGCGGCAAGACCGAAATCGAGGCCGAAGGCGCCACCTGGACCGGCGAAAGCTTCCCCGCCCAGGTGGTAATCGCGCGCCAGCCTTCAGGCGCCGTGCTGGTGGTCACCGATCTGACCCAACGGCGTGCGCTGGACCTTCAACTCATGCACTCGGCGCGGCTGGCGACCCTGGGCGAGATGGCGGCCAGTATCGCCCATGAATTCAACCAGTGCCTGCACGTCATCCGTCTGGCTTCGGAAGCGCTGCGGCTGGACCTCGGCGATGGACGCCTTGATCCGGCCAGAGTGGGCAAACGGGCCGACAACATCCTGTCGCAGGTGGACCGCCTGACCGAGATGGTGACGCACATGCGCACCATCAGCCGGCGCGACAATGCCGGTCGGCAGCCTTTCCGTCCGCAGGCGGCGCTGGACGGCGCGCTGCGTATGGTCGAGCCGCTGCTGGGGGGTGACGGCATCGCCCTGGTGCGCCAAGGCCGGCTGGGCCACGCGGTCGCCGAAGGCCATCAGGTGCGACTGGAACAGGTGCTGCTGAACCTACTGAATAATGCCCGCGATTCGATCCTCGAGCGGTTCGGAAACAGCGGCAATACGGGCGGCGCCATCGTCGTAACCTGCACCATTGAAGGCGGACGGGCACGCATCACTGTCGCCGATGACGGCGTCGGCGTTCCCGACGGCGCCGGGCGCCACATCTTCGAGCCGTTCTTCACCACCAAGGACGGTGGGCGCGGCTGCGGATTGGGCCTGTCCATCAGCCGGGGCATCTGCAGCGAGATGGGCGGCGGCCTGACCTACCGCAACCTGGAGCGCGGCGCCGCCTTTACCGTCGAATTGCCGTTGGCCGCCGCTGCCGAATTGCCGCCCGCCGTCCCCCAACCGGCCCCGGCGCCCGAAACCGGCGACGAGGAATCCGAGGATGATGAGGACGGCGTACTGGAGCGCCGCGTGCTGCTGGTGGACGACGAGGCACTGTCGGTCATGATGGTGTCGGAGTTCCTGGAACGGCAGGGCTACGTGGTGGACACCGCCTATGACGGCCTGGAAGCGCTGGGCAAGTGCGAGACCCACGTTTACCACGCAGTGATCACCGATCTCCGCATGCCGCGGATGGATGGCCATGAGTTGATCGCCCGGCTCGATGAACTGCAGCCGGGGACGCCGGTCATCGTGGTGACGGGGCATTTGCGCGACGCGAACATTGCCGAACTGGGTGCCAACGTCGTCGCCATGCTGTCCAAGCCCTTCCAATTGCAAAGCTTGCGCGAACACCTTCAGCGCCTGGACTCCCCTGCCCCACAGAACCGGCAGGACCAACGACAACAAGAGGGAGTGTGACCATGCAGATCCTGCTCGCCGACGACCATGCCATGGTTCGGGATGGGCTGGTGCCTTTTCTGGAGCGACTTCAGCCGGAGACCACCGTGCTGGAGGCCGCCAGTTTCGAGGAGGCGCTGGCTGCGGCAAAGGGCGCCAAGGATCTCGGGATGGCCATCCTTGACCTCTATATGCCCGGCATGAACGGCTTGGCCGGCTTGACCGCCATGCGCGCTCAATTCCCCGGCCTGCCCATCGTCATTCTGTCGGGCTCGACCAAACCCGAGGACGCGTTCCAAGCCATCGAAAATGGCGCGTCTGGGTACGTCCCAAAGACCATGCGGGGCGAAACCATCATCGGCGTGCTACGGCTGGTACTGTCGGGCGAAAAGTACATCCCGCCATTCCTGTTCGAATACCGCGACACTGTCGGCACCGCCCCGGCGGCCAGCGCGGCCCCGGGCCTGCCCGCCGATTCGCCGCTGGCACACCTGACCCCGCGCGAGCGCGACATTCTGGACATGATCGTTGACGGCGCCCCCAACAAGGTTATCGCCCGCGCCCTGAACCTGCAGGAGGTCACGGTCAAGGCGCATCTGCGCAACATGTTCCGCAAGCTGGGCGTCGCCAACCGCACCGAAGCCGCCCGCGTCGCCATAGTCGCGGGGATGACGGGGCGCAAGGCCTTGGAGAAGGCGTAGGGGCTAGGAGCCGACCAGCTCCGCAACCCGCGCCGCTTCGGTCAGCGGGAAGCGGACTTCGACCTGGGTGCCGCCGTTGCGGCGGACGGCCAGGGTACCGTGGATCTGTTTGACAAGAACGTCCACCATGCGCAACCCCAGCGAGGCGGCTTCGCCCTCGAAATCGATGCGG
>JAEZBK010000151.1 GCA_023427355.1 Pseudomonadota bacterium | reverse complement strand
AGGGCAAGCGCGTGGTGCTGGTGGACGATTCCATCGTGCGCGGCACTACTTCCAAGAAGATCGTGGACATGATGCGCGAGGCGGGCGCGACCGAGGTGCATTTCCGCGTCGCTTCACCCCCCACCACCCATTCCTGCTTCTATGGCGTGGATACGCCCGACACCAACGACCTGCTCGCCCACAAGATGGACGTGGAAGGCATGCGCAAGTTCGTCGGCGCCGACAGCCTGGCCTTCATCTCGATGAACGGGCTCTATCGCGCCATGGGCGAGGCGGAACGCAAGGTCAGTGCGCCGCGCTTCTGCGATGCCTGTTTCTCGGGCGATTATCCCATCTCGCTCACCGACCTGACGGGCGGCCCCAAGACGCGGCAGCTTTCGCTGCTTTCCAACGTCGCGTGAGCCAGCCCCTGGAAAACAAGGTGGCGCTGGTCACCGGCGCCTCGCGCGGCATCGGCCGTGCCGTGGCGATCGAGCTGGCGCGTGCCGGCGCCCATGTGATCTGCACGGCCCGTACCGTGGGTGGCCTTGAGGAAACCGATGACGAAATCCGCAAGATCGGCGGCAGCGCCACGCTGGTTCCCTTCAGCCTCAAGGATGGCGATGCCATAGACCGGCTGGGCGGCTCGATCTTCGAGCGCTGGGGACGTCTGGACGCGCTGGTGGGCAATGCCGGCATCCTGGGCGCGCTGACGCCGGTGCCGCATATCGAGCCCAAGCTGTTCAACGAGCTGGTCGAGGTCAATCTGGTCGCCAACTACCGGTTGATCCGCTCCATGGACCCGCTTCTGCGCATCGCCGATGCGGGGCGCGCGGTCTTCGTCACCTCGGGCGCGGCGCGCAAGACCACACCCTTCTGGGGCGGCTATGCCACCATGAAGGCGGCGCTGGAAACCATGGCGCTGACTTGGGCAGCCGAGAATGAGGGCGGCCGGCTGCGGGTCAACCTGTTCAATCCCGGCGCCACCCGCACCGTGATGCGCAAAAAGGCGATGCCGGGCGAGAAGCCGGAAACGCTCAAGTCGCCCGAAGATGTCGCGCCGCAGGTCGCGGCGCTGCTGCTGCCGTCCTTCACTGAAAACGCGCAGCGCGTGGAATACCAGCCTTAGGAGGCTGTCACGGCAAAGGCGCGCGGCGCTTCGCCTGCACGCGCAATATCCATCATCGTGGCATAGGCCTGTTCCAGGTGGCGCGTGAAGCGCGCGGCATCGAACAGGGGCGCATTGAGGCGCTTGTCCGCCAGTTTCTGCCGCAACGCTGCCAGGCGCGCCGGGTCGCGCGCCAGTGCCAGGGCCAGTGCCTCGTAATCCTGCGGTGTTTCCGCGATCAGCTCCGGGCACTCCATGGCCGATACAAGGCCGGCGGCGACACGTCCGGCAAAGGACCGCCCGCGGCAGGTGATGACGGGGACACCCATCCACAATGCGTCGCTGGCGGTGGTGTGCATGCCATAGGGCAGGGTGTCGAGCATCATGTCCGCAAGCGCCAGCCGTCTCAGATGCGCCACTGCCGGGACACGAGGCGCAAAGATCAGCCGATCCGGGGCGATGCCTGCCCGCGTGGCATGTCCGCGCAATGCGTCGGCGGCGCCCCCATCCAGCAGCCACAAAACGCTGCCTGGGACTTTTTCCAGCAGGCGCATCCAAGCCATGAATTCTGGTGCGCCGATCTTGCTCTGGGTGTTGAAGCAGCCAAAGACCAGCCCCGTTTCGGGCAAACCGGCTTCGAGGCGCGATGGCGCCGTCTCATGCGGCCGTCTTGGGTCGTTGATCTGGTACGTATCCGGAAGGTGGACAATCTTCTCGCTGAAGAAGGGTTGTTCCGTGTGCGGGGCCGTGACGGGGTCGGCGATGATGTAGTCGCAGAAATCCCCGCCCAGAGTGCCGGGATAGCCCAGCCAGTTCACCTGCACCGGGGCTGCGCCGTAGGTCAGGATATCGGTGCGTGACCATTGGGTGTAGCCGGTCAGGTCAATGGCGATATCCACGCCCAGATCGCGCAACTGCGCGGCTACCTGTTCGTCCGAAAGTGTCTGGACATCAATGAAACGATCCGCACTTCTTTCCAGGCGGTCACGGGTCGGGCAGGAATCGTTGGCGCCATAGGAAATGGCGAGGATTTCAAAACGCTTGCGGTCATGTTGGGCGAACAGGTCTGCCATCAGATAGGCGACTGGGTGGTCACGATAGTCCGCCGAAAGATAAGCCAGACGGATTCGTCCATCATCCTTGTGACGCAGCGGCGGGCGGGGCTTTGTGAGTGGCAGGAACGTGCGCCGGAAATGCACCGTCGCATCATGCAGCAAAGCGGGATCGTCGTAGGCCTGTAGAAGATAAAGCGGCGCTACCAAAGCTTTGCCGGACGCCAGTCCCGGCTTCAGCAATGGCTTAAGGCGGTTGACCGTGTCCCAGTCGCAACTGGCCAGCGCCGCCGAAAGGAGGCCGCCCTGTGCATGGATGTTGCCGGGATCAATTTCCCAGAGTCGTTGGAAGTCGGCGGCAGCCTCCCTCGTCCGTCCCAGGCTCATCAGCGCCATTCCGCGATTGGCGCGCGCCAGCAGATGCTGCGGGTCCAATCCCAGAGCGTGGTGGAAGCTGGCTTCGGCTTCCTCCATCTTTCCTGCGCGGCGCAAAAGACCGCCGCGATTATTCCAAGCGGTGGCCATGCCAGGCGCCAAGACCAGCACTCGCTCATAGGTGGCCATCGCTTCGACCTCGCGTCCCAACCTCTCCAGGGTGAGTGCATGGTTGAAAAGAATGTCGGGCAGCGAAAGGCGCGGGTCTGCCCTTTCCGCGCGCGCGATCAGGGAAAGGGCGGTTTCATAATCCGATAGTGCGGCAGAAAGGTCGCCAGATTCGAAGTTGCAACCAGCGCGTTGCACGAAAACCTGTGGCTCTTGTGGCGCCAGCGCGGCACAGGAAGCGTAGGTGGCCAATGCTTCGTTCCAGCGCCTATGGCGGCGCAGCAGGGTCGCAAGCTGAAATAGCGCCGCCGTATGGCGTGGTTCGGCGGCTATCGCGCGGCGATAGGCTTGAACTGCGTCATCGTCACGGGCGAGCATCTCAAGTGATACGCCATGCTGCCAATGGATATCTGCATCCTGAGGTATTTTTGCCGACAAGGTTGCGAAGGCGGCCTCGGCTTCTGCGGCTTGGCCGGTCGAGAGATGGGCCATTGCCTGCGTGCGAAGCTGCTGCATGTTGCTCATGCTTGGACTCTAGCGGGGGGCGTAGGGGTTTTTGCTATTGCGCATGATAAAACGCAGCGGCGTACCTTTGAGGTCAAAGGCCTCACGCAGGCTGTTCTGCAGATAGCGCAGATAAGCCTCGGGCAGGGCGTCCAACTGGTTTCCGAACAGGGCGAAGCTTGGCGGGCGCGCCTTGGCCTGTGTCATGTAGCGGATGCGCACACGCCGTCCAGAAACGGCGGGGGTAGCGTGGCGTGACAGGGCTTCCTGTAGGAAGCGGTTGAGCGTGCTGGTGCCGATGCGCCTGTTCCAGGCGATGTCGGAGGCGATGATCGCAGCCTTCAAACGTTCGATGCCGTCGCCCGTCCTGGCCGATACAGCCACCAGCGGTGCGCCGGCCAGTTGTGGTAAAAGTCGATCGCGCATCTCCGCGAAGCGCGAGATCGCGCCCGCCTTGTTTTCCACCATGTCCCATTTGTTCATGGCAAAGACGACTGCGCGGCCTTCACGCGCGATCAGATCAGCAATGTGGAGGTCCTGCTTCTCAAAGGGCTGAGTGGCATCCACCATCACAATGACGCAGTCGGCAAAACGGATGGCCGAAAGGGTAGACGCCACGCTCATTTCTTCCAGCACTTCGCCCGCCACGCGCGCTTTTTTGCGCAGGCCGGCCGTGTCGTGCAGCAACACTTCGCGAATGTTTTCGTCGTTTTCGCCCGGCAGACTCCAGGGCGCGGTGATCGCGTCGCGCGTCAGGCCCGCTTCCGGTCCCGTCAGGGAACGTTCTTCGCCCAGCAGCAGGTTGAACAAGCTGGACTTGCCAACATTGGGCCGTCCCACCAAGGCCAGCCGCAAGGGTTTGTCGCGCCAGTCATAGGCTTCGTCTTCATCGCTGAAGCCGATTTCCTCGTTGGCTTCGTCGGTCAGGTCATCCTCAGAGGGCGGGGGCTGGCGCGGAACATGTTCCTCAAGCGCCTCGGCCAGTTCTCCCATGCCGATGGCGTGTTCCGCGGACAGACGAATGGGTTCGCCAAAGCCCAAGCCATAGACATCTTCCAAGCTGGTGCGCCCTTCGCACTTGTTGGCAGCGAAGATCACGGGTTTGCCCGAGCGGCGCAGGGTCTGGGCGATGATCTCGTCGCCCGCCGTCACGCCCGCGCGGGCATCAATAACAAAGAGCAGTGCGTCGGCTTCGGCAATGGCGGCAAGGGTCTGCTCAGTCATCCGCTGGGTCAGCGTGCCTGGCGCAGCTTCCTCGAAACCTGCCGTATCCATTAACCGGAAATGCAGGCCATCAAACTCCACTTCCACAGCCTGGCGGTCGCGGGTGACGCCCGGGGTATCGTGCACAATGGCGGCATGGCGGCCGGCCAGCCGGTTTACCAGCCGGGATTTTCCAACATTGGGACGTCCGACGATAGCAAGCGTGAACATCGCGGGCCCCTAGCGCAGGGCGACGATTTCCGCGTCGCGGGTGTAGACGTAGAGGGTGCCATCGGCCACCACGGGCGCGATGTTTGTGCCGCCGGAAATCTCCATGCGGGCCAGCAGTCGTCCGTCATAGGGTGACAGCGCCTGGGCATAGCCATCATTGGAGACCAGGATGAGCTTGTTGGAGACCAGTACCGGGCCAGACCATAGGATGGGATAGCGCTTACGATCCGGGTTACCATACTGCGGCAGCTGGTGCGCCCAGCGCACCTTGCCCTCGCGGCGCGTCAGGCAGAGCAGTTCGGAATTGTTGGTGACGACATAGACATAGTCCCCCGCCACCCAAGGGGTCTGAATGCCGCCGATTTCCTTGCTCCAGATTCTGTCGCCGGTGGAGAAGTTGATGCCCGCCAAGACGCCGGACTGGCTGATGGCGAAGACCATGTCGCGATCAATCACAGGCCGACCGGCAATGGCGTCAATTTCAGACAACTGCGTCACCGCGCCGGAGCGGGAAAGCACATCCGTCCAGGCAACCTGACCGTTCTGCACGCGATAGGCGAATATCTCGCCCGACGTATACGGGGCGACCACGACTTCGCCCGACACGGCCGCACTGGTGCTGGAAAGCAAATTGGCCGGTTCGGTGATGCCCTGGGCTTCCCACAGCGAGCGTCCGTCATTCTCTGCCAGGGCATAGAAGTGATTGTCGTTGGTGGAGATATAGATGCGCCCTCCGCTAACGACCGGGGCGTTCACGATTGGCAGATCAAGTTCGCGCCGCCAGATTTCGCGCCCACTTGCGGCGTCCATCGCGATCAGGGCGCCAAAGCCAGTGGTGACGTACAGCTTGCCATCATTGAAGGTGATGCCGCCGCCCATGCCCGATACCGCGGCTATGGTGTTGCGCTTGCCCAGAAGGCCCCAGAGGGTGGGCCAGTCGGTGCCGTTGCGCGGCGCCAGCGCACGATCCCAGGCGGGACGTCCATCGGAAAGGCGGATAGCCCAGACGTGTGCCTGCGAATCCAGCGCATAGATTCGGCCTGCCGCCACCACCGGGCTGGCGGTGACCACACTATCGGTATCGCTGCCCTTGCCGGCCTGGCGTGCCCAGACACGGCGCAAGGGCCCGGACGCTTCCAGATGATACATGGCGTTGGAGGTG
Organism: Pseudomonadota bacterium; assembly: GCA_023427355.1. GTDB lineage: Bacteria > Pseudomonadota > Alphaproteobacteria > Micropepsales > Micropepsaceae > Rhizomicrobium. The sequence continues at coordinate 2,018 of JAEZBK010000151.1, read as the reverse complement.
TAGCCGCCCGGTTGCGGCCAGTCGGGATTTCGGAAGGGCTGCGGGAGCAGTACGGGGATGGCGGCAAGGGTAGGGTCGGGGCGCAACGCTTCCTCGCTGCCGATCAGCGAAACGCGCATGCCGCGCAGGTTGGCCACATTGCTGCGCGAGAAAATATCGCCAATCTCATCCCATACCTGGTTGCACCCGGTGAGAAGCAGGCTAGCCGCGATGAGCGCTGCGCGGATGGGGGAGGTGCGCATCATTGTGCGGGCTGTGACGCGGGCGTAGGGGGGACGGCGACTGCACCGGGCAAGCTTGCGGGCGCAGGCACGAGCGTTTCCGGCACGGTGCCGACATCTGAGCCTGCGCCACTTTCCAGGAATAGAGCCATGGCGCGGGCACGGGCGCGCAGGCCTTCCGGGGCCTGCATATTCTCGGACAGAGCGCGGAAGGAATCGGATGCCGCTTTCACCTTGGCGGCGCGATAATCAGAAAAGGCTAGCAGTTCCTGCGCCATCGGCTTCCAGGCACTACCATCGACATTAAGCGGAGCCAGAAGGTCTTCCAATTCCTTGCGAGAGGCGGTGGCAGCGATGATCCATGCAGCGCGCAGGCGCGCGGCATTGCCGATCTCGCCTTTGTCTTCGTTGCCAATCTGGCGATACAGGTCTACCGAGGATTTGAGCTGTCCTGTGGCGTAGAGTGCATTGGCTTGGGCCATGCGCGCGAGCTGGGCATAGCCGCCCTTGGCCTGCCGGGCGATTTCAGCGAAGGCGGTCACGGCCTGACCAGGATCGGAAATGCGCTGTGCCGCGACAAAGGCTTCGCTGTATTCCAGCCGCTTTTGTGCCTGCTGGCGTTCCCAGAACTGCCAAGCTGCCACGCCGGCGAGGATCAACACGACTAGCGCGATTACCCACAGGCCATGGCGCTTCCAGAATTTTTCGAGTCGTTCGCGGCGAACGTCCTCTTCAACCTCGCGGAAGATGTCACTCAACGGCAATATCCTTCTGACGCCCGGAGCCATGCCCCTTGGACAGGCCCGGCGGGCGAGTTTCCTTAGCCCGCGCGGGGATTTCGTGCAATCCGTCCCTTCGTCAGGGTGCGCCGTATATGGCGGTTTTTATTGGGCCTTTTTCATGGGGTAGACATTTTCCACCCCTGGGAAGGCCCGTGACCGCACATCGGCGGCATAGGCCTCAACGGCCTGCTCGATGGCGGGGCCCAGATGGGCATATTGTCGGACGAATTTGGGTGGGTTGGGGTTGAGGCCCAGCATGTCCTCCATCACCAGCACCTGGCCGTCGCAGGCGGCGGACGCGCCGATTCCGATGGTGGGAATGCTGATCTGATTTGTGATCCTGGCGGCCAGCGCTTCTGCCATTCCTTCAAGCACGATGGCAAAGGCACCGGAATCGGTCAGTGCCGCCGCATCGGCTTCTATCTGTGGCCATTCTTCCTGCGTCCGGCCAACCGTCTTGAAACCGCCAGCCACATTTACGCCTTGGGGCGTCAGGCCAATATGACCCATCACCGGGATGCCGCGCTGGGTAAGATATCTTACGGTCGCCGCCATGCGTTCGCCGCCTTCCAGCTTGACCGCCGTACAGCCCGTTTCCTGGATGATTCGGGCGGCGTTGCGGAAGGCAATGGCCGGCGCTTCTTCATAAGTCCCGAATGGCATGTCCACCACGACCAGGGCACGGCTGGATCCGCGCATCACCGCCTTGCCGTGGGTAATCATCATATCGAGGGTGACGCCCAGCGTATTATCCAGACCGTGCATCACCATGCCCAGGCTGTCGCCGACAAGCATCATGTCCACATGGGTATCAAGCAAGCGGGCTGTATGCGCATGGTAGCATGTCAGCATAACCACGGGCTGCTGACCCTTGTGCGCCCTGATCTCTGGCACTGTGATGCGACGGATCTGGGACTGGACAGACATGGAAGCATCCCTGTGAGCGACGAAATTTATACAGGATTTTAGGCGCCGAATGATGCGCCAAGCCCTGCATTTTGCGGCGGTCAGAAAA
>JAEZBK010000130.1 GCA_023427355.1 Pseudomonadota bacterium | reverse complement strand
GGTCGGTGGCGGTGGGATAGCCCGCTTCGCAGGCGGCGCGCATCCTGTCCGGCTGCGCCGTCATGTCGGCGATCATCGCCGCCATCGCCGCCAGCGAAATCTCCAGCGTGTCGGCGGCGTCGAACACCCGCTCCTTGTCTTCCTGCAGGTCGGTGCCATAGGTCAGCACCAGGCCCTTCACCACGGTGGCCAGCGCCACGAAATCGCCGATGATGCGTCCCGACTTGCCGCGAATGAGTTCGGCGGCGTCGGGGTTGCGCTTCTGCGGCATGATGGACGAGCCTGTGGTGAAGGCGTCCGACAGCTTCACGAACCCGAAGGCCTGGGTGGACCATTGCACCAGTTCGCCCGCCAGCCGCGACAGATGGATGGCGCAGATCGAACAGGCCGCCAGATATTCCAGCGCGAAGTCGCGCGCCGAAATCGCATCCATCGAATTGCGCATCGGGCGGGTGAAGCCCAGCGCGTGCGACGTGGCGTCCCGGTCAATGGGGAAGGGCGTGCCCGCCAGCGCGGCGGCGCCCAGCGGCGATTCATTCATCCGCCGGCGCGCATCGTCGAGACGGCCCCTGTCGCGCTGGAACATCTCGACATAGGCCAGCATGTGATGGCCGAAGGTCACCGGCTGGGCCACCTGCATGTGGGTGAATCCCGGCATGATGGTGCCCGCGTGCTTTTCGGCCTGCGCGAACAGCGCCTTCTGCAGCGCCAGCAATCCCGCATCGGCGCGCTCGCAGGCGCCGCGCACCCACAGGCGGAAATCCGTCACGACCTGGTCGTTGCGCGATCGGGCGGTGTGCAACCGCCCGGCGGCGGGGCCGATAATCTCGGCCAGCCGCGCCTCGATGTTCAGGTGGATGTCTTCCAGCTCGCGCTTGAAGACGAATTCGCCTGCCTTCAGCTCCTTCTCGATCTGGTCCAGCCCCAGCAGGATCGCGCTGGCGTCCTCCTTGGGGATGATGCCCTCGTTGGACAGCATGCGCACATGGGCGCGGCTGCCCGCCAGGTCTTCGCGGGCCATGCGCTTGTCGAAATCGATGGACGGGGTAATCTCCCGCATGATCTCGGCGGGACCGGCGGCAAACCGGCCACCCCACATCTTGTTACTGCTCATCTTGCGTGCCCAGGAAACGCCATGACCAAGCTCAAAACCGGCCTGCTCAGGCTCGTCATCTCTCTGGCCGTTCTATACGGCGGCGGGGGCTTGGCTGTAAACGCAGCCGCAGCCATGCCCAAGCCGCTGGTCGCGGAAAAGAGGGCCAAACCGGCGCCCGCTGTCACCTTCACCGACGGCAAGGGCGTGAAGCACACCCTCAAGCAATATCAGGGCAAGCCGGTGCTGGTGAACCTGTGGGCCACCTGGTGCGCCCCCTGCGTGGCCGAGCTTCCGGCCCTGGCCCGGCTCAAGGCGGCCGTGCCCGGCATCCATGTCCTGGCGGTGGACCTGACGGGCCGCGCCCAGACCCCGGAAAAGTCGATGGCCTTCCTGAAGGAACACAAGGCCCAGAGCTTGGGCGCCTTCGTGGATACCGAGCGCATGTTCATGCGCGGCTTCACCGCGGCGGTGATGCCGACCACGCTCCTGCTGGACGCCAAGGGCAATGTCATGGCCCGTGCCGAAGGACCGGCGGAGTGGGATTCGAAAGAGTTCGTCTCTTACTTCCGCACGCTAAAATAAAAGTCAGCTATTGGGCCGCGATGGATTTTGCTGGGTGGGCAGGAGCGCGCGCGGGGCGTATCTCGTATACCTGAGCACGCGCGACGTACCCACAACGCAAAAGACGCGCGGTTTTATCGCGTGGGAACGGGATGTTCCCCGCGATAATCGTAAAAGCCGCGGCCGGTCTTGCGGCCCAGCCATCCGGCTTCCACATATTTCACCAGTAGCGGGCAGGGGCGATACTTGGAATCCGCCAGCCCCTCATACAGCACCTGCATCACGCTCAGGCAGGTATCGAGGCCGATAAAGTCCGCCAGCTGCAACGGCCCCATCGGATGGTTCGCGCCCAGCCGCATCGCCGTGTCGATCGCGTCCACGTTGCCCACGCCTTCATACAGCGTATAGACCGCCTCGTTGATCATCGGCAGCAGGATGCGGTTGACGATGAAGGCGGGAAAGTCCTCGGCATAGGCGGCGGTCTTGCCGGTGCGGCGCACGATCTCCAGCGCCGACTGGAAAGTGGCGTCGTTGGTGGCGATGCCGCGGATCACTTCCACAAGCTGCATCAACGGCACCGGATTCATGAAGTGCAGACCGATGAACTGCTCCGGCCGGTCGGTGACCGAGGCCAGGCGCGTCACCGAGATGGACGAGGTGTTGGTGGCGACGATGGCCTTGTCCGAGATGCGGCTGGTCAGGTCCTTGAAAATCGCCTTCTTGATCGCTTCGTCCTCGGTCGCGGCCTCGATCACCAGGTCGCGATCCTTCAGGTCGTCGATGCTCTGGGTGGTCTTGATGCGGGTCAGCGCCGGGGCGATCAGGTCCATGGCGATGACGCCCTTGGCGGCCTGGCGCTGCATGTTCTTCTCAATGCGCTCCAGCGCCTTGGACAGCGCATCCTTGTTGATGTCGTCCAGCACGACGTCATAGCCCGCCAGCGCCAGCACATGCGCGATGCCTGTGCCCATCTGCCCGGCGCCGATAACGCCAATTTTCTCAACAGCCATTACGCCCTACGCCTTCTGTCCGATGCCACGCTTCGCCAGTTCGTCATTCAGTTCGGGAATGGCCTTGAACAGGTCTTCCACCAGCCCGAAATCGGCAATTGCGAAGATCGGCGCCTCGCCATCCTTGTTGATCGCCGCGATCACGCGCGAATCCTTCATGCCCGCCAGATGCTGGATCGCGCCCGAAATCCCGATCGCCAGATACAGGTCCGGCGCCACGGCCTTGCCGGTCTGGCCCACCTGAAAATCGTTGGGCACATAGCCGGCATCCACGGCGGCGCGCGACGCGCCCACCGCTGCGCCAAGCCGGTCGGCGATCTGGTCCAGCAGCCGGAAATTCTCCGCGCTGCCCAGGCCGCGCCCACCGGAAATCACGATCTTCGCCGCGGTCAGGTCTGGCCGTTCGGATTGGGACAGCGTCTCTGCCACGAAACGCGACAGGCCGGGATCGGACGCGGCAGCGATTTTTTCCACCGTCGCGCTGCCGCCTTGCGGCGCCGCCGCAAAGGTGGTGGTGCGCACCGTGATGATCGTCTTGCCGGCGGGCACCTGCACGGTCTCCACCGCATTGCCGGCATAGACGGGGCGCTCGAACGTGTCGGGCGCGATCACGGCGATGATCTCCGACACCTGGCCCACATCCAGCTTCGCCGCCACGCGCGGCAGGATGTTCTTGCCCGTGGTGGTGGCCGGGGCGAGTATGGCGTCATATCCATCGGCCACCGACAGGATCAGCGTCTCCATTGGCTCGGCCAGCATCCGCGCATAGAGCGCATCATCGGCCAGCAAAACTTTTTCGACGCCCGCGATCTTCGCGGCGGCATCGGCCACGGCGGCGCAATCCTGCCCCGCGACCAGAATATGCACGGGGGTGGAAACCTTAGCCGCCGCCGTCACGGTCTTGGCGGTGGCGTCGTTCAGGGTCTTGTTGTCATGCTCGGCAAGGACAAGGGCGGTCATGTCAGGACTCCCGCCTCGACCAGCCTGTCCACCAGCTCGGCCACGGTCTTCACTTTGACACCGGCGGCGCGGCCCTTGGGTTCGGCGACCTTCAGCACCTTGAAACGCGGGCTGACATCCACGCCCAGCTCGGCGGGCGACTGTTCGGCGATGGGCTTCTTCTTGGCCTTCATGACGTTGGGCAGCGAGGCATAGCGCGGCTGGTTCAGGCGCAGATCGGTCGTCACCACCGCGGGCAGTTTCAGCGCGACCGTCTGCAGGCCGCCGTCAA
>JAEZBK010000089.1 GCA_023427355.1 Pseudomonadota bacterium | reverse complement strand
GCCCCAATCCGTCGCCGAAGGCGCGCCGACCCTGCGCGGGCTGGAGGATATCGTCGCGCTGGCCATGGCCAACAATGCCCCCATCCTCAAGGTGCAGATCGAGAACAACATGCACCTGGTGCGGCTGGAGCCGGGGCTCCTGGAGTTTCGGCCCACCGCCGCCGCGCCGCGCACCCTGGCGGGCGATCTGCAGCAAAAACTTCACCAGTGGACCGGCACCCGCTGGAACATCTCCATCGCGCGCGAGGGTGGTCAGCCCACGCTGGCCGAACAGCGCAAGGCCGCCAAGGCGGCGCGCATGGAAAGCGTGAGCCAGGAACCGATGGTGCGCGCGGTGCTGGATCGCTTCCCCGGCGCCGAGATCGTGCAGGTGCGTGAATCGGTGGTGGAAGATGTCGCCGCCCCGATGCCGGACGAGAGCGAGTAGCTACAGAAAATTGTCCGGCCAGATCATTGTCCGCCACATATGGGCGACGGGGGAATTGTCGAAGCCCAGGCCTTCCTTCGGCTGCCGGAAATTGCGCCCGATGATGTCCTCGAACTCGGCGGGGTCAATCACCACCCCCTCTTCAAACGTATAGATGTCGTTCACGGTGATGACGCGCCCCGTCATGTACCAGCGATGGGCGCGGGCCTCTTCGTAGGATTTGCGCAGATACTCCGGCACAACATGATCGGGCCCGAAGAAGCGGTTATAGGCGTCGGGATAATCATAGCCGTTCTGGGGGTCGGCGAAGAACCGCAGCGCCTGGTGTTTCTCCACGCCCCAGGCCACCTCCGGATCCACGTAAGGCGCGATCATCTGCGCCGCCCAATAGCCGTGATCGGCGCGGATCAGCCCCGCCACGGAAATATCGTGCAGCAGGCAGGCCGTGACGATCTTTTCGCCGCAGCCATTCTGGCGTGCCCGCCGCGCGCTCTGCAGCAGGTGGTTGACGGTGAAGGCATCCAGCCTGAGGCGAAAGAAATCCAGCAGGGTGGGCCGTTCCGGCATCTTCGGCAGCGCCGGATTGTCGCCGCTCATCATGGTGACGCCGGGTTTCAGTTGCGCCAGTGCGCCCAGGATGGTGTGGCTGTCGCGCTCATGCAGCAGATCCACCGGCTGCGGCAGGGTCAGGCGTTTCACGGCGTCGCTCATGGTGCGCAAATATGGCGCGGAATACAGGGCTCTGCTAGAGCTTGGCGATGGCAATGCTCGGCTCCGAAATCGAACGTCTCATCCAGCTCCTGGCCAGGCTGCCGGGCCTTGGGCCCCGCTCGGCCCGCCGCGCCGCGCTGGCGCTGCTGAAGAAGCGCGACACGCTGCTCGAGCCCCTGGCCGGCGCGATGCAGGACGCCGCCGCCGCCATCACCACCTGCGAAGCCTGCGGCAATCTCGACACGAAATCGCCGTGCGCCATCTGCACCGATGCCCGCCGCGACGGCCATGTGCTGTGCGTGGTGGAAGACGTGGCCGACCTGTGGGCGCTGGAACGGGCAGGCGTCTTCCGCGGCCGCTATCATGTGCTGGGCGGGGCGCTGTCGGCGCTGGATGGCGTGACGCCCGAACGGCTCAATGTCGGCGCCCTCACGCAGCGGGTGCGTGAAGGCGTGGATGAAGTGATCCTGGCGATGAACGCCACGGTCGAAGGCCAGACCACGGCGCATTACCTGATGGACCTGCTGACCGGCGTGAAGGTGACGCGCCTGGCCCATGGCGTGCCGGTGGGCGGCGAGCTGGATTATCTCGATGAGGGCACGCTGTCGGCCGCCTTCAAGGCGCGGCGCAGTCTTTAGGCCCGGCGGATGAGCCAGCCCTGCAAGGGCAGCAGCATGGCAAACAGGATGGCTGCAATCACCGCATTGTCCAGGCCTGCGAAACTTTTCTGCCACAGCGTCTCAAGCCCCGGCATCGTCAGCGCCAGCAGGGCCGTCGCCAGAACCGTCAGCGCAACATTCAGGATCATCCCGCGCCGGTAACGCCGCTGTTCCATCCGCATCATCACCGCCACCTCGAAGGCGATGTCGCGCGCCGCCGGAGCATCCGCCGCCAGCATCCTTGCCACCTGGTCATGGCGCTCGCTCATGGGTCTTCTCCCAACAGGGCTTTCATTTTCTCACGTCCCCGCGCCACATGCGACTTCACGGTGCCCAGCGGCAGGGCCAGCGCCTGCGCCGCTTCGACATGGGTGAAATCCAGCCCCAGGCACAGCAACGCGGCGGCCCGCTGTTCCGGCGGCAGGGCGGCAAATGCCTGCGCCAGATCCATGCCCAGACCCGGATTGTCCTGCACCACGCTTTCCTGTTCCTGCGCATAGCGCGTCTCGCGCGCCAGCAGCCGGTTCCAGAAGCGCCGACGCTCCCGATATTTGCGCCAGGCGATACCGAACAGCCAGGGCCGGAAGGGCCGCTGCGGATCGAATGCGGCAATCCTCTCCCAGGCGAAGACGAAACTGTCCTGCGCCAGGTCGTCGGCCTCGGCATGGTTGCCGCACAGCCGCCGCAGGAAGGCGCGCAGCGGCTGCTGGTGCGCCTGCACCAGCCGTCCGAAGGCCGCCGCCGATCCGGCCTGGGCTTCCTGCGCCCAGGCCATTTCGGCCTCCATTCCGATCACTGCGGCTTACCATGGCGCTTGTTCCAGCTCAGCACATTGACCAGCTTGCCCACGCAAAGCCCGGCCATGATGAGCGCGACGAAGGCAAAGGCCACGACATGGTCCCGCTCGCCATTGCCCATCAGGAAGCCGAACATGAGAAAACCAACCGCCAGGGAACCGAACAGGAAGACCGATGTCCAGCTGGGGACCTTGGCCTCCCCGCTCAGGTGCGGGTCGCGCAGCGCCGCCAGCAATTCGGGTGGCGGGTCCTTGCCCTGGTCGGCATAGCTCTTGATGATGTCTATGGTGCGGTTGGCCGTTTTGTGCCGCTGCATCATTGCGATCATGCCCATCACCATGCCGAAGATGGGAAAGATCAGCCACCAGAAACGCGTGGCAAAGCGATACAGCTCGCTGCGTTCCTGCGGCGCCGCAGCGGGGACGGCCTGCGCCAGCGCCGTTTCCGCCGTCAGCACCAGGGCGGCCAGGGCAAGGCCGGGCAGGATTTTGCGCAAGTGAAGCGTGTTCGTCATGGGTTTGTCCCCTTCGTGTCCTGCATTGTTGGCCGCCGGGCCCCCGTCTGGATGCAGGGCGCGGCGAAAAAGTCTGGCGGGACAGTCAGCCCGCCGCAAGCGGTGCCGGCACCGGCCGCGCCGTCCAGTGCTCCACCGGCAGGGCGGCATGATGCGCCAGATGGCGGGCCGTGATCACGGCGGCGGCCAGTATCGGCGGCAGCGCCACCCACAAAAGCAGGAAGGTCCAGGCGATCATGTCGGTCATGGGGTGAGTCTCCGTTGTCTCACCCGCTATTGGCCGCCACTTGGAGGCCTGGATGCACGGACTGTCAGCCCTTGGGCAGGCTCGCCGGCGGCTCGCCCAATTCCACCTGCGCGATCTTTTCGGCATGGCGGTCAATGCCGCGCATCGAAATTTCGATCTGGCCGATATCCTTGTTCGTGGTCTCGAAATGGTCGCGCAACTTGCCCACCCGTTCGCCCAGCCGCTTTACATCCTGCAGCAGCGCGCCCACCGCCGCCTGGATGGCATGGGCCTGTTCGCGCATCTTGGCGTCGCGCATCAGGCTCTGGATGGTGCCGATCACGAGCATGAAGACGTGCGGGGAAACGATGACCACCTGGTCCTGTCGCGCGCGGCGCAGCGTTTCGGGAAAGTTCGCATGCAGTTCCGCATAGATGGAATCCGACGGCACGAACATGATGGCAGGGGTCTGCACCTCGCCGGGGATCAGGTATTTCTCCCGGATGTCCTTCACATGCTTGGCCATGGAATCGCGCACAAAAACCATGGCGGCTTTGCGCTGTTCCTCGCTTTCGGCGGCGCGCAGCGCGGAAAAGGCCTCCAGCGGAAACTTGGAATCCACCACGATGCGCGCCGTCACATTGGGGATTCGGATGGCGCAATCGGGCCGCTTGCCGTTCGACAAGGTGGCCTGGAATTCATACTGGTCCGGCGACAGATGCTCGGCGACGATGGCTTCCATCTGGTCCTGGCTCACCGCGCCGCGCGCCTGCTTGTCGCTGAAGATGGCTTTCAGGCTGACGACATGGGTGGAAAGCTCGCTGATGTTCTTCTGGGCATCGTCGATCACCTTGAGCCTTTCGGTGATGGACACGAAGGTTTCGCCGGTTTTCTGGGCGTTGGCCGCAAGACTTTCGCCCATCTTCTCCTTGAGCAGGTCGATCTGGGCCGTCAGCGCCGCCTGGGCTGCGCTGGTCTGGCG
>JAEZBK010000079.1 GCA_023427355.1 Pseudomonadota bacterium | reverse complement strand
CCGGTGCAGCAGGCCCAGGTGCCGTCGCTGCGCGTGGCGAACGAGAACTACTAGGCCAGCCCCTTATCCACCTCGGCCTGCGCCAGCCGTCCCCATGCGATCATGCCGGGCAGCGCCATCACGCGCGCCATATAGGCGCTGACCATGGGCGGCGTCTTCACGCCATAGGTGGCGAAGCGCGACACCACCGGCGCATACATGGCGTCGGCGATGCAGAAGCGGCCGAACAGGAAGGGGCCCTTGCCCGCTTTGAGCGCCGATCCCCACGCCGCGATGATGCGCGCAATCTCGGCTTGCGTGTTCTCGCGCAACACCGGCAGGGGCTGGGTGCGGGCGAAATCCATCGAAAGCTGGTCGCGGATGTTGGGAAAGCCCGAATGCATTTCTGCCGCGTAAGACCGCGCCATGGCGCGCGCGGCGCCATTGGCGGGCCACAGCCTGGCCCTGGGGTGGCGCTCGGCCAGCGTCTCGCAGATCGCCAGGCTGTCCCACACCGTCACGGTCTTGTCGCGCTCGGTGATCTTCAGCACCGGCACTTTGCCGGCGGGGGAATGTTTCAGGATCGCAGGCTTGGTCTTGCCGGGAACACGCAGCGGGATTTTCACCGTCCTGACATCCACGCCCAGGTGGCTGAGCACCAGATAGGGCCGCAGGGACCAGCTCGACCAGTTGGCGGTGCCGATGACCAGGGTGTAGCGGGGGGCCATTTGCGTGTCCTTGCGATTGCAGCCCCTGATTCATAGAGTCTCCCGCCTTTTCCCATAAGAGCTATTCATGCATCCCAATCTGGTTCCTGCCGCCCGCGACGCCGTGCCGGTGCATCTGGTGACCGCCGCCGGGGCCAAGGCCTTCGTCGCCCGCCGCGCCCATGCGGGCCTGGCCGCCGCGGGCTTTGCCGGGCGCGAGGGCGAATTGATGCCGCTGCTCGCCGGGGCCAAGCTGACCGGCTGGGCGCTGGGTCTGGGCGATGGCGTGGACCGTTTCGGCGCCGCCATGGCGTCGGAAAAACTTCCGCCCGGCACGTATCGCCTGGGCGAGGTGCCTGCGCCCATGGGCATGGACCAGGCGGTGCTGGGCTGGCTCCTGGGCACCTACAAATTCACCCGCTACAAGCCCAGGCCGGGCAAGAGCCCGGTGCTGGTGATCCCGGCGGGCGTGGATGGCGCAGAGATCAGCCGCATTGCCCAGGCCGTGTGCCTGGCGCGCGATCTCATCAACACGCCCGCCAACGACATGGGCCCCGATGACCTGGCCGCTGCCGCGCGCACGCTGGCCAAAACGCATGGCGCGACGGTGAAGGTGGTGCGCGGCGCGGCGCTGAAAAAGGATTTCCCGCTGATCGCAGCGGTGGGGCAGGGCTCGCCGCGCCCGCCCTGCCTGATTGACCTGACCTGGGGCAATCCCAGGGCGCCCGCCGTCACGCTGGTGGGCAAGGGTGTCTGCTTCGACACGGGCGGGCTTGATCTCAAGCCGTCGGCCGGCATGCTGACCATGAAGAAGGACATGGGCGGAGCCGCCGTGGCGCTGGCGGTGGCCCAGATGGTGATGGGCGCGAAGCTGAAATTGCGGCTGCGCGTGCTGATCCCGGCGGTGGAAAATTCCATCTCGGGCCATGCCTTCCGTCCCGGCGATGTCTTCCCCAGCCGCAAGGGCCTCACCGTGGAAATCGGCAACACCGATGCCGAAGGCCGGCTGATCCTGGCCGATGCGCTGGCGCTGGCCGATGAGGCCGCGCCGCAACTGCTGCTCGAAATGGCCACGCTTACCGGCGCGGCGCGCGCCGCCACCGGCATGGAGCTGCCGCCCTTCTTCACCAATGACGAACAACTGGCGGCGGATCTGACGCGCCATGCCATGGCGGTGGACGATCCGGTCTGGCGCCTGCCTTTGTGGCAGGGATATGATTTTGCGCTGGGCAGCCGCGTCGCCGACCTCAACAACAATCCCGCCTATGCCTATGCGGGCGCGATCACCGCCGCCCTGTTCCTCAAGCGCTTCGTGACCGGCACACAGGCCTATGCGCATCTGGACATCCCGGCCTGGAGCGACCGCGCCCGTCCGGGCCGCCCCATCGGCGGCGAAGCCAACAGCGCGCGCGCGATCTATGCGCTGCTGAGGGAGCGCTACTCCAAATGAGCCTGGACAAACGCCTGAACGCGTACCGCCCCGACCTTGCCGCCGCGCATCTGGAAGGCAAGGTGGCATCCGCGCGCTTCGTGGCCGGTGAACCGGCCGCCATCGCGGTGGGCCGCGCCGCGTTGCGCCATGCGCCGTCATGGGATGCCGCGCAGGACACCGAACTGCTGCATGGCGAGCCTGTCACCGTCTATGACCGCCAGGATGGTTGGGCCTGGGTGCAGGCCGGCAACGATTCATATGTGGGGTATCTGCGCGCCGACTGCCTGGCCGCGCCGTTCGAACCGCAGTTGCAGATCACCGCCCTGATGACGCCGGTCTTTCCCAAGCCCGACCTGAAGGCGCCGGTGAAGGACATGCTGCCCATGACGGCGGAGATTGCCTTGCTGGGCCGCCAGGGCGATTACCTGCAGATCGGCGAACACGCCTTCGTGCACCAGCATCATGTCGGGCTCCTGGCCGAGGCGCAGCCCGACTGGGTTGCGGTGGCGGAAGCTTTTTTCGGCGTGCCCTATGTGTGGGGCGGCAAGACCTTTGCGGGCCTGGATTGCTCCGGCCTGGTCCAGACGGCGCTGGCGGCGGCGGGCACGCGCTGTCCGCGCGACACCGACATGATGGAGCGCCATTTCGGCGACAGTCCCAACATCGCGCCCGATCGCGGCGACCTGGTGTTCTGGAAGGGCCATGTCGGGGTGATGCTGGACAGCCAGCGTCTCCTCCACGCCAACGCCTTCCACATGATGGTGGCGATCGAAGACTTGTCCGACGCCGTTGCGCGCATTGAAAAGATCGCCGGGCCGGTGACATCCATCAAAACCCCGCGCTGATTTTGCCAGTTCCAGGAATCACGAGCGCCGCAGCGTCAGCCGCGGCGCGACATGCCGCATCCGCCAGCTTCCTTCCCCCTTTTATGAGCGTCAGCGAAT
>JAEZBK010000039.1 GCA_023427355.1 Pseudomonadota bacterium | reverse complement strand
GACCACGGCCAAGGGTGTGGCGATGGGGCTTGCCAGGCCATTGGTCGCCGTCAACCATTTGATGGGGCATGCGCTGACGGCGCGCCTGACGGACGGCGTGGCGTTTCCCTTTCTTTTGCTGCTGGTATCTGGCGGCCATTGCCAGTTGCTGGGCGTGGGTGGGCTGGAGGATTTTCGCCTGTACGGCAGCACCATTGACGACGCGGTGGGCGAGGCATTCGACAAGGTCGCCAAGCTGCTCGGGCTGCCTTATCCCGGCGGGCCACAAGTAGAGAGACTGGCGCTTGCCGGCAATCCACGCGCTTTCGATCTGCCGCGCCCGCTCGTCACGGGCCATAATGTGCGCCGGACGGCCGACTTTTCCTTCAGCGGCCTGAAAACGGCAGTACGGCAGTTGACCGAACGCCAGCCGACGAAGACCGAGGACGTCTGCGCCAGCTTTCAAGCGGCCGTGACGGATATCCTCGTCGACCGCACCCGGTCTGCGATGGAATGGTTTGAAAGGGATTTCCCTGCAGCGGGAAAGAAAACGCTGGTGGTGGCCGGCGGTGTAGCCGCCAACCGCGCCATCGGCGCTGCCTTGGACAGGTTGTGCGCCATAAGGGGCTTTGCCCTGTCGATCCCACCCGCGAAGCTATGCACCGACAATGCGGCGATGATCGCCTGGGCAGGGCTGGAAAAACTGGCCATTCAGGCCGGGGACGATATGGGTATCGCACCCCGGGCGCGCTGGCCTTTGGCAACTGGGCCGTGACCATGGCGGCTGGCGCTGCCGCCACCGGCTGAAGGGCGGCTGGTGCCGCCGCTTCAGGCCGGTTTAGAGGGCGATGGCGAAGGCGACGTAGAGAAGGCCAGCGCTGAGAATGGCAGACAGGCCGCCAAGGACCGAGGCAACCTGCTCCGAGGCCGGGGCTTCGGGAAGACGGATGAGAGACTGGGACATGGGATGCTCCTTCGTTGTTGCAATGCAATATATACCCCTTGTCACGCGTTTCAAGTATGGCTAGATGGTGTAATAATTCATAACAAATCGTCTAAGTACTTGTTTTTAAATCAGTAACAACAAAATTGCGCGTTGTTAACGCGATGTGCAAGTGCAGCATGGGAGTGCTGCAAAAAATGCTGAAAGTCGCCACCTGGAATATCAATTCCGTCCGCCACCGCATCGCGCTGGTGGCTCGGTTTCTGCGGGAAAGACAGCCGGATGTGCTGTGCCTGCAGGAAACCAAAGTTACCGACGACCTGTTTCCTGGCGTGCCGCTGGCCAAGCTGGGCTATGTCCACCAAGCGATCTGCGGTCAGAAAGCCTATCACGGCGTGGCGGTGCTCTCGCGCATCCCTTTCCGCCACAGCGGGACCGAAGGTTTTTGTCGCGAGGGCCACGCGCGGCACATGGCCGTGACGCTGCAGAATGGGCTGGAATTGCACAATTTCTATGTGCCCGCGGGCGGGGATATTCCCGATCCCGCGCGCAATCCGAAATTTGCCCACAAGCTGCACTTCCTGGAGGGAATGGAACGCTTCTTTGCGAAGCGAAAATCGCGGCGGAACGACCCCGTGCTGCTGTTGGGCGATCTCAACGTTGCGCCGCTGGAGACCGATGTGTGGAGCCACAAGCAGCTGCTGGACGTGGTCAGCCATACGCCGGTGGAGACCAAGCTGTTTGGCGAAGCACAAGCGGCTTTCGACTGGACCGATGCCACCCGCCGCTTCGTGCCGCCGGAGCAGAAAATCTACTCCTGGTGGAGCTACCGCGCCGCCGACTGGGAAGCGTCCGATCGCGGCCGGCGGCTTGACCATGTCTGGGCCAGTCCGGGCATCACCGAAGCTCTCAGGTCACAGACGATTTTCAAAAAGATGCGCGGCTGGCAAAAGGCCTCCGATCATGTGCCGGTGATGATCGAACTCGATATGTGAAGCTAGGCGCGTTTCCAGTAAGGCTTGCGGCGGCGAAGGCTGTCATAGCGCGCAAGCGCCAGTCGCACGGCGCGCAGGCGCATCTTAGCGGCGCGACCGGGCAGGGGCCTGTCGCCGGCGTCACCGGCCAGGCGAGCCATGGTGGCATGCACCTGGGCCAGATCGTTGAGGTGGCCCAGCTCTTCCTGAAGCTGCCGCACGGACTGCAGGTATGGCTTCAGCCGCCTGCCGGGATACAGGCTGGCAAATGCCTGTGTCAGGTAGCGCAATTTTTTCAGCGCGATACGCAAACGATGCAGTGTCTCTTCCTTGCGACCCTGCGCTTTGTGCCCGCGCTTGCGTACCCGTGCCGCGGCTTGGTCCAGCAACCGCCGTGACAGCGGTCCGACCTGCATATCGCCGCCCAATGGCAGGCGCGATTGTTCCAGCCCCGCCAGGTCGTCCAGGAGCAGCACAAAATCCTCGCTGCGTATCAGGCGCCGCACCGTCTTCCAGGCGCGGTCACGGGCCGCTTCGGCCTTGCGCCGCAAGGCGATGACATTCCTGGCGCGCGCGTCATCCGGCCAAAGCGTATCCAGCAGCACGTCCAGATCGCGGGCTGGGCCCAGCGCGCGCAGAACGACCTTGGCGCGGCCGCGCAACTGCGCAAACCAGCTCTGCCGAAAGGCTTCTCCGAAAGCGCCCAGAACCACTTCCAGGCGGCGCAGGGCTACGCGTATCTGGTGCAGGGCCTCGGCATCGCGCCGGGTTCGCAGGGTCTGTGCGTGGGTGCGCACGCCGGTCAGGCAATCGCCCAGGATGGTGCGGAAGGCGTCATCGGCGCGCATGTCCTTGGTCAGAAGCGCGCGGGCTCTTTTCATCAGATTGGGCGGGTGGGAATGTCGGCTGCCGCCAGCGCAGCCTTGGCCTGTGCGATGCTCACTTCGCCGAAATGGAAGATCGAGGCTGCCAGTACGGCGCTGGCATGACCCTCGCGCACACCGTCCACCAGGTCCTGGGCACTGCCGACGCCGCCCGAGGCGATGACAGGCACGGGCACCGCATCGGCCACGGCGCGGGTCAGCTTCAGGTCATAGCCGGATTTCACGCCATCCCGGTCCATGGAGGTCAGGAGCACCTCGCCGGCGCCGAAGCCGACCAGCTTGCGGGCATGTTCGACGGCGTCAATACCAGTCTCCCGGCGTCCGCCATGGGTGTAGATCTCATACCGTCCGCTGGGTGCCATCTTGGCGTCAATCGCCGCCACGATGCACTGGCTACCGAATTTTTGCGCCGCCTCGGCGACAAACTCCGGTCGGGCCACGGCGGCGGAATTGATCGAGACCTTGTCGGCGCCAGCCAGCAGCAGGGCGCGGATGTCGGCCAGTTCGCGGACGCCGCCCCCTACGGTCAACGGCATGAAGCAGACTTCGGCGGTACGCCGCACCACATCCAGGATGGTGCCGCGATTTTCATGGGACGCGGTGATGTCGAGGAAACAAAGTTCGTCCGCCCCGGCGGCGTCATAGATGATCGCCTGTTCCACCGGATCGCCGGCATCGCGCAGGCCCTCAAAATTGATGCCCTTGACGACGCGCCCATCCTTTACGTCGAGGCAGGGTATGATGCGGACTTTCAGCATGGACGTTGTTTAGCGTGCTTTGGCCAGCGCCGCGACGGTGAAAAGCGCGCGCCCCGTGATGGCCTCCGCAGGCATGGCGGTCGTGCGGGTCAACCCTTCGGTCTCGAGCAGCAGATCCAGCGCCTCGGCCAGCTTTTCGGAATTCCAGTTGCGCGCCTGTGCCTTGAAGCTGTCGGCGCGGGAAAAATGGATGGGCGGGAAGAATTTTCGCATTACTGCATCGAGCTGTTCGCCCCGCGCCATGCCTTCCTTTGCCAGCATCACGCGCTGGAAATGACCCAGGGCGCCACGGATGATCTGGGCAGGCTGGGTATCGGCCACCCACAGCCGCTCCAGCTCCAGGTCCAGTTTTGCCAGGTCGCCCATGCCCGCTGCGTCATAGGCAGCCTCGGTGCGCGCCTGGGATTCATCGCCCATAACCGCGCGCACGTCTTCGGCGCTGATCTGTTTCTGGCCATGGGCATAAAGCGCCAGCTTTTCCAGTTCGCGCCGCGTCACGCCGCGATCATTGCCCAGCCTCGAGACGGCTTCCTCGACCGCGCCGGGCGCCATCGTGAACCCCTGTGCCTTCATCTCGTCGCGTACCACGTCTCCAAGGTCACGGGCATTGTCGGCATAGCAGGGTATGGCGGCAGCCTGCTTGTCGGCCTCGAACAGCTTGCGCAGAGCGCTGTTCTTGGCCAAGTCGCCCGCCTCGATCACAACAAGGGCATCACCCACATGGTCATCCAGGAAAGATTCAAAAAGCGGCGCCAGTTCGTTACCGCCTCCGCGCACCCGGATAATGCGCCGCCCTCCCATCATGGAAATGGCGGCAGCCTCATCGAACAATCGGGCTTTGTCGTCCAGAAGCGCAGCCTCGCTGATGTCCACTGCGTTGAAGGGATCGCTCAGGTCGCTGACAACGGTCTTGAGCAGCTTTTCCGTGCGCTCCTGTACCAGGCCGGCATCGGGGCCGAACACCAGCGCAACCTGCAGCGTCTTGGGTGGCGCGGCAACGAATCTGTCGGCCTCATGGCTCTTGACGATCATCGGCCCTGGCGAAAATGGGCGGCCAGATCCATGCGGATGCGCTCTGCGATGGACATGGCGGCGCGTCGGGAGGAATCGCGCTGTGCCGCCAGGGTGGCATAAGGCGAATTGGCCACGTTATAGGCGGACAGGCTTGTCTGGCTGCCGGTCGTCACCTTGTTCCCCGCCATGTCGGTCAGGGTGTACTCGACGTCCAGCGTGTCGTTGTAGCGGGTAATGGCAGCGTCATTCTGCAAGGCCACGCCGCGGCTGGTTTGCTTCAGATGGATGGCCAGGCGATAGCGCTTGCCTGTCATCACGCCGTTGGAGCCCAGAAGGTCAATCAGCGTGTTGCGCAGTTCATAGCCCTCGCGCTCCGGCATGGGCTCGACATAGACGGCGGCAAGTTGCGGCGACAGCCCCGGCGCATACATCGGACGGAAACCGCAGCCAGCCAGCGCAAGTACACCTGCGAGGAGAGCCAGCTTCTTCATGCGACGATGTTAACAATGCGTCCGGGGACAATGATAATCTTTTTCGGCTCCTTGCCGTCCAAAACGCGCTTTACTTCCTCGAAGCTGAGGGCGCGCGCCTGGATTGCCGCATTGTCGGCGTTCTTTTCGATCTGGAACGTGACACGGTGCTTGCCATTGACCTGGACCGGGTAGGTTACGGTGTCGGATTCCAGCAGGGCCGGATCGTGCTGCGGCCAGGGCGTTTCCACGACGAGGGCCGCATGGCCCAGCGCCTGCCAGCAAGTCTCTGCCAGGTGCGGCATCATCGGCGCTGACAATAGGACCAGAGCCTCCAGCGCTTCGCGGCGGACCGACGAATTCGCGGTCAAGCCCTCCTGCACGGCATTGGCCAGCATATAAAGCTGTGCGACCGCACTGTTGAAGCGCAGCTCTGCCAAGTGATCGGTAACGGCCGCGATAGCCTTGTGCGTGGCAGTGCGCAATGTCCTGGAAACAGCGTCATCGGCGCTGGGCACCGTACCGGGCGCCGGCAGGCCTTCGGCTTCCGTCACCAGCCGATGCACACGCTGTACGAAGCGCCAGCAGCCCTCGGCGCCGGCATCTGTCCATTCAATGTCGCGCTCGGGAGGCGTGTCCGAAAGCATGAACCAGCGGATTGTGTCGGCACCGTAATCGTCAATGATGCTTTCCGGGGCAATCACGTTCTTCTTGGATTTGGACATCTTTTCAGACGCGCCAACGGAAATCTCCGTGGTCGTGCCGATCAGGAATGCCTTGCCATCGCGCTTCTCGATCTCATCCGGGGAAACCCATTCGCCCGCTGCATTCTTGTAGGTTTCGTGACAGACCATGCCTTGCGTGAACAGGCCCGCGAAAGGCTCGGGCACCGAAACCAGGTCCAGCTTGTGCATCGCGCGGGTGAAGAAGCGGGCATAGAGCAGGTGCAGGATCGCATGCTCGATGCCGCCGATATACTGATCCACCGGAAGCCAGTAATCCGCCGCCGCCTTGTCTACCGGCTGCTGCGCGTGCGGTGCGCAAAAGCGGGCGAAATACCAGGACGAGTCCGCAAAAGTGTCGAGCGTATCGGTATCGCGCGTGGCGGGGCCGCCGCAACCGGGGCAGGTCGTGTTCTTCCACGCCAGGTCGCGATCCAGCGGATTGCCGGTGCGCGAAAAATCGATCTGGTCGGGCAGTTTCACCGGCAGCGCACTTTCCGGCAGCGCAACCACACCACACTGCGCGCAATGGACCACCGGAATGGGGCAGCCCCAGGGACGCTGGCGAGACACCAGCCAGTCGCGCAGGCGGAAATTGACGGTGCGTTCGCCGATACCGGCTTTTTCCAGCCGGCTGGCGATTTCGTTCTTGGCCGCTTCGACCGTCATGCCGTCCAGGAAGCGCGAATTGGCCAGCTTGCCGGGGCCTGTATAGGCCTCGTCGCCAACCGCGAAACTGGCGGCGTCGGCCTCTTCGGGCACCACCACGGGCGTGACGGAAAGCCCGTATTTGCGGGCGAAATCCAGGTCGCGCTGGTCATGGGCAGGACAGCCGAAAATCGCGCCGGTGCCATAGCCCATCAGCACGAAATTGGCGACCATAACCGGCAGCTTCCAGTCCGGATCGAACGGATGGGTGGCGGTCAGGCCGGTGTCGAAGCCCAGCTTTTCGGCCTTTTCGATCTCCGCTTCCGCCGTGCCGGTCTTGCGGCATTGTGCGATGAAATCCTGCAAGCCGGGATTGTTCGCCGCCAGTTCCTGGGTCAGCGGATGATCGGGCGAAAGAGCCACAAAGGAGGCGCCAAACAGCGTATCGGGACGCGTCGTGAAGACGTCCAGCTTTCGCGCGTCACTCAGCGTGAACTGGAAGCGCAGGCCCTCGCTGCGGCCGATCCAGTTCTTCTGCATCAGGCGGACTTTTTCCGGCCAACGGTCAAGCGTATCCAGCGCCTCCAGCAGTTCCGGTGCGAAGGCGGTAATCTTGAAGAACCACTGCGACAGCTTGCGCCGTTCCACCACCGCGCCTGAACGCCAGCCCTTGCCATCAATCACCTGCTCGTTGGCGAGCACGGTCATGTCCACCGGGTCCCAGTTCACATCGGCTTCGCCGCGATAGACGAAGCCCGCCTCGTAGAACTTCAGGAACAGCTTCTGCTGCTGGTGATAATATTCCGGATCGCAGGTGGCGAATTCGCGCGTCCAGTCAATGGACAGGCCCATGAGTTTGAGCTGGGCGCGCATATGCGCGATGTTGTCATAGGTCCATTCACGCGGGGAGACGCCCTTGTCGCGCGCCGCGTTCTCTGCCGGCAGACCGAAGGCATCCCACCCCATGGGATGCAGCACAGAATAGCCCTGTGCGCGGCGAAAGCGGGCCAGGCAGTCGCCCATCGTGTAGTTGCGCACATGGCCCATATGGATGCGCCCCGACGGATAGGGGAACATTTCCAGCACATAGCATTTGGGCTTTTGCGAATGCTCCGGCGTCAGGAACGACTGCTTCTCGTCCCAGACTTTCTGCCAGTGCTGCTCGGATTCCTTGGCGTTGTAGCGCGCCATGTTTGCTCTAGTTGGACGTTCTCAGCGTCGCCAAGCGCAGCTCGCGCGCGCGCGTCAGCACCACGTCCTCAAGCTTGTGCGCGGTGTCGGGGCTGGACTGGGCGTCGCTCCACACGCCATTGGCACGGGTCTGGCGGAAAACCACCAGGCGCAGGCCATCGGCACGCAGTTCACGATCCATGATGTAGGCTGTCACCTTCAGCCGTTCGTCGGGACTGGCGGGGGTGGTGTACCAGTCGGTGATAATGACCCCGCCAAAGGGGTCTGCCGACACCAGCGGCAGTGAGGAGAGCGTGTCGAGAGTGGCATGCCAAAGAAACGAGTTCACGCCGAGGGTCAGGCGGCCGGACGTACCGGCGATGGTCGAGGAACCGCTGTCCAGGTAGCGGCTGGACTCGTCGGAGGAGCCGCAACCAGCCAGCAGGCCCGCGCAGAGCAGAACAGGCAGAATACGCATCGGCTCGACTTAACCCTTGTTTTGACCGGCTTTGCCGCGTTTTTGCGGCCCGGCACTGCCGGACTGGCACCCCGCCTGACAGGGCTTATAGCCGCGCCCCCGCCCCTTCGCAACGCCGGGACGGCAGCCTCGCTCTTGCGCGGCAGGGGCGGGATCGGCTTATTTTGGAAGGACTTACGCAAAAGCAGCGGGGAGCTTCGTGGACAAGCGCATGATCGTGACGGGCCTTGCCCTGATCCTGGCCATACCCGCCATGGCGAAGGCAGAGGTTGCGGCCCCCATCGTAGCCCTGGGTGACGCCGAACTGTATCTGCATGGTTCTGCGGAAGGGTCCCTCTTTTCGGCCCGCCAGCCGGGTGGTGACGCCTTTGCCTCGGGTATCGCCCGGTTCAGCCCCAGCCTGCGGCGCATGTATGACAGTGGCTTCTCCTGGTCGGTGAACGGCACCCTGGCGGCCTCCGATCCCCTGTCGCGCGGCCGCTATGATGGCGATGTGCTGGAAAAGGCCTATGCCGAAACCACCTGGCTTCTTTTCAAGCTGCGTGCGGGCATGATGGATGGGGCGGCTGCCAATTTGCAGGTGACCGGACCACGCGCCGGGATGGCGCTGGACGACGCCCAGACCAGCTTCTGGCGCGATCCGGCCGGCCGGGCCGTCACCGGGGTTTTCGCCCCCCAGACCGCGCTGGTCGGCAGTTCGAATTATGCAAAGTTGTCCGTGGAAACACCGAATCTTTTCGGCGTTACCCTCGGCCTCTCTTTCACGCCGTCCCAAGGCAAGAATTTGCTCCCCTGGCTGGCGGCCGGGCCACAGGTGAACGGACGGCAGGCCACAATTTGGGAAGGGGCCCTGCGGTATTCCGACGATTTTGGGCCCCTGACCATGAGCTTCTACATGGGCGGGGCTTTCGGTGCGGCAGAGCGCAAGCTGCCTGGCCAGCAAGGGCTTTCGGAGTTCGGGCTGGGCGCGCGCAGCGATTATCACGTCACGGATGACTGGACCGTGTCCCTGGGCACGTCCTGGCGCAAATCCAACGCCCATGCCTTCGAAAATACCCGCGCCTTCATCGGTTCCGACACCCGCCAGACCGATGTCAGCGCAGGCGTCAGCTATGGCGAATGGTCCCTGGCGGGCGAATACATCCATGGCGTGGCTGAGACAGTAGCCGGCCTGCCGCGCCTGTCGCTCAACGGTACATCTGCCTCGTTGCGCTATGCTGTGGATCCGTCGGTCTCCATCAGCGCGGGCTGGCAACGGCTGGGCTATAGCCGCGATGCCGGAGCCTTCTTCAATGGTGCGCCGCGGTTGGAGATGGACGCAGCTTTCCTGCGGTTCTCCTTCACGACAACCCAGTGATGGCGGCAATGCCGCTGAAACTGGGCGGCAGCAATCCCGCATTGCGCGCGTTCACGCCACCCAGCGCATAGACCGGGACTTGCGCATGACGCGCGATCAGGCCGGCCCGGGCGGGTGAAAGCGCCCTTGCGCCTGGATGGCTGGTGGTGGCGAAAACCGGCGACAGGAACACCGCGTCCACATGGCGCAGCGTCATCAGGGCCCTCAAGGAATGGGCCGAGGCGGTGATGATCCAGTCCGGATAACGCCGCCGCCAGTGCATCGCTTCGTGCGCGCGCCGTTCGGGCAGGTGCAGGCCGTCGGCCTGTGCCGCCAGCGTGGGATCATCGGCCACCAGCAAACGCAGCGGCAGGGGATGCAAAACCTCCAGCAAAGCAGCGCGCTGCCTGCCGCGCAGGATCACGATGCTGCTGCGCGGCAACATTTGCGCGATGGCCAGCCAGTCGCGTCCGCTGTCGTCTGTAAACAGCACCAAGGGCATCGCCGGATTGAGGCGCTGCTGGCGCCTTGCTAGAAGCATGGCCGATGAGCATCCAAGAGAATCTGGCGGGTATTCTGGCGCGCATTGTCGCGGCGCGAAAGGCCGCGATCGCACCGGCTCCCGCCACCAATTTGGTGGCGGTTTCCAAGACGGTGAATGACGCGGGCATACGCGACGCGCTGGCGGCAGGCCACAGAGCGTTCGGCGAGAACCGGGTGCAGGAGGCGCAAGCGAAGTTTCCGCCGTTGAAAGCGCAGTATCCCGATCTTGAACTGCATCTGGTCGGCCCCTTGCAGACCAACAAGGTTTCCGAAGCAGTGGCTTAGTTCGACGTTATCGAGTCGCTTGACAGGGTGAAGCTGGCGGATGCACTGGCGGCAGAACGCGAGAAAACCGGCAAATGCCCGCGCCTTTTCATCCAGGTGAATACGGGCGAGGAGCCGCAGAAGGCGGGCGTGCTGCCTGCCGATCTTGAGACACTACTGGCACATGCACGCGCCCTGAAGCTTCCGGTCGAAGGGCTGATGTGCATTCCCCCGGTGGAAGACGATGCCGCGCCCCATTTCGCCTTCCTGCTCAAGCGCGCACGCGAGCTGGGACTCGCGCATCGGAGCATGGGCATGAGTGGGGATTTCGAAATGGCGATCAGGTTCGGCGCCACGCATGTGCGGGTCGGCAGCGCCATTTTCGGCGCACGCGCTACGCCACAATAATCACGCGATCGTCCGGCTGAAGCTGTTCCAGCGCCGCCCGCACATCATCGGCTGCCAGCGCCACACAGCCATGGGTGTGTGCGTAGTCCGGTTTCGCCAGATGCAGGAAGATGGCGCTGCCCTTTCCTGGCAGAACGGGGTTATCATTGAAGCCCAGAACCGCCACCAGGTCGTAAAGATGATCGTCGCGCCACATCGCCTCGGCGCTGGCCCTGTAGGGTAGCTTCACCAACCGATTATAGTGGGAATCATCAGGAGCATCGCACCATCCATCGTCCGGCTGGATCGCGCGCAGGGGCAGGCTCACATCAGGCGGTGCGACGCGGTCGGCGCGGTAGAAGACTTCCCGCACCGGCCATGACCCGATGGGGGTGATGCCGTCGCCTTCGCCGCCCTTGATGGCGATGCCGCCCGGACCGATGGCCGCGCGCCGCGCGCCCGCGCCCCAGTCCAGAACGGCATGACCGCCCTGCATCCTCACCGTCAGGTCCATGAAGGAAATATAGCCTAGTTTAACCGGGCCGGAGCAAGGCTTTGGCTCCGCTGGTAGGCGAACATGGCGCGGGCGGCCAATTCGGAATCCAGACCTCGCGCCGCCAACGCGGCACCAAAGGCCATCTCGCCGCCATGGGCCTCCGTGTCGGGCAGCGCCGCTGCATTTTTGTCCGCGACGCGCACGGCATCTTTGTTGTCATCATCCAGCCCCAGGGCATCACTGGCCAACGCCAGCACGGTGGAGCCGAAATCCTTTCCTGTGATGGCCGCGAAAGCCGTATCGGCGATGGCGCTCACCGCACCCCACAACCCGCCATAGAGTGCATCGCCCGCAATTTTCGGTACGGCGTTGATCGTGTCGCCGCTGATGGCGCGATAAAGCGTGCCCACCACCGGCAGGTGGTGCAGCGGGTTAACAACGTCCAGCAAATCATCGAAATCCAGTGTTGCTGCCTGCGCATGGCCTTTCGGCGTGGCCACGCTTTCCCGGGCGCGCGTTTGCGCCGGGTCCATGTGACGAAGGATATCTATCGCTGGCATCGCCTGGTTGCGAAGCAAGCCCCGCGCCAGCATCAAAGGCCAGCGTTTCCAGGCTTTTGCCCATCTGTGATGGTGGCGCGCCCGGCAGAAATTGCCGCCATGGCCTCCAACGGACTAGAATTGTCCATGGCCCGCCCCAAAGCCCTTTTGATCGCACCACCCGGCGTCTTCCGCACCCAGCTTTCCGAGCAGTTGGCCGGCGAGGAGGGCAGCGAGATCGTGCTGGCGGACGATGGCGCACAGGCGCGCAAGCTGGCGGTGGAATCGCTGTTCAGCTTCGCCATTCTGGATGATTGTCTTTCCGGTGAAGACGCCACGGTGCTGGCGCGGGCATTGGAAGAAGATGGCTTCAGCGCCCCCATGCTGCTTCTGAGCGCACCGGAACAGGCCGATATAGCCGATGGCCTGGTCCGCCTGGCCAAGCCTTTCCGTTTCACCGCACTCATGCAGGCGCTGGGACGGCTTTTGGCGCATCCGGCGGGCGATGCGCCCTTCCGCATCGGGCCGTATGATTTTCATCCCTCCGCCAAGCTGCTGGTGGATGGTTCGCGCAAGGTCCGCCTGACCGAGAAGGAAACCGACATCCTGCGATATCTGAAGAATGCCCATGGCATCGTACCGCGCCAGACCCTGCTGGGCGAGGTCTGGGGCTATGGTCCGCAGGTGGCGACCCATACGCTGGAAACCCACATCTATCGCCTTCGCAAGAAGATCGAAAAGGATCCGGGGGAGGCGAAAATCCTGCTGACCGAAGACGGTGGATATAGGCTGGCGGTATAATTCCAGCGATATCGCGTGTTGTGACGGGCGGGGAGAGCGCCCCAATCTTTAACCCCCGTTAACCATCCGGCCTCAGACTGCCGCGATGGCCAAGCCGCCACCCCGAAAGCCTGCCGGAAAACCGCCGCAAAAGCGTGGCCGGGCACCTGCGTCTTTCGATGACGATGACGGCCCGCAGCCTTCCGCGAAGCCCGCGACCAAACGCAAGCGAAGCTGGCCGTATGTTATCGCCATGTTCGCGATCTGGGCGCTGATTTTCGGCGCCGTTATTTTCTCGCATTTTCTGTCGGGACTGCCGGATGTGCGCAACATCATGGCGGCCAGCGTATCGGAAGACGTCACCATCCTGGATGACAGCGGCCGGTTGATCGCGCGGCGCGGCCTGACCCAGGGCGCCCAGGTGGCGGTAAAAGATTTGCCTGACTATGTGCCCAACGCCTTTATCGCGGTGGAGGACCGGCGCTTTCGGTCGCATATCGGGCTTGATCCCTTTGGCCTGTCGCGCGCCGCCATTCGCAACATGATGACCGGCAAGGTGGTGCAGGGCGGTTCGACCATCACCCAGCAACTGGCGAA
>JAEZBK010000289.1 GCA_023427355.1 Pseudomonadota bacterium | reverse complement strand
GCCTTGGTGAGTTCTTCGGCGGCAGCGGCGGCACGTTCCTCTGCCTGGGTCCAGCGCAGATAGTGCGCCAGGGCTTCGGCCTTGCGGATATGACCAGACAGGTTGCGATAGCGCGAGGCCTGGCGGGCCTGGCGCTTCAGGCTGGCGAGTTGCCCCTCGACTTCCGAAATGACGTCATTGAGACGCGAAAGGTTGGTCTCCGCCGCTTTCAGGCGCAATTCGGCTTCGTGGCGACGCTGGTGCAAGCCGCCGATGCCGGCCGCCTCTTCCAGGATGGCGCGGCGCGCCAGCGGCTTCTGCGAGATCAGCAGGCCGATCTGGCCCTGGCGCACAAAGGCGGTGGAACCGGCTCCGGACGAAGCATCGGCAAAGAAAATCTGCACGTCGCGCTGACGCACGTCGCGGCCATTTATACGATAGACGCTCCCGGCCTCGCGCTCGATGCGGCGCGAGATTTCGATCGTGTCGTAATCGTTATAGGGCTGCGGCGCCGTGCGGTCCTTGTTGTCGACGAAGATGGTGACCTCGGCGACATTGCGCGCGGGACGGCCGGCGCTGCCGGCGAAGATCACGTCATCCATTTCGCTGCCGCGCACCGAGGTAGGGCGGGTTTCGCCCATCACCCAGCGCATGGCGTCGAACAGGTTCGACTTACCGCAACCATTGGGCCCGATCACGGCGGTGAGGCCGGGCTCGATGAAAAGCTCCGTCGGCTCGACGAAGGACTTGAAACCGGAAAGCCGTAAACGGGTGAACTTCAACGTAACTGCGCCGCCTTAACGCTGCTGCTGAAGCCGGCCCGCCCCAATGCTACTTGGCGAGCTCGGCGTCTATGAGTTTGTTCAGGTCGGCCGCGGAACCGCCGCCGACCCCGATATTGGTGCCGTTCAGGATGAGGGTGGGTGTCGAATTGACCCCATAGAGACGCTCGGCTTCGGCGGCCACACTGTTGATGCGATCGTCCTCCGCGGAGTTGGCGATGCATTTGTCCACCTGTTCGGCGCTCATGCCGGCCATGCGACCCAGCCGCACCAAGCCCCCATGTGTATCCGTCACCCCATATTCGGGGTTCCATAAGGGGTGATTCCGGAAGGCCAGGTCAATGAACTGAAAGTACTTATCCTCAGGCAAACAACGGGCAATTTTCTCCACAGCGCCGTCATCGGGACGGATGGGGAAAACCCGGAAAACGAACAGGATTTTGCCCGTGTCCACGTAATTCTTCTTGATCTCCGGCAACACCTGCTCGCTGAACCGCGCGCAAAAGGGGCAGCTCGGCGCGGCATATTCGATCAGAACCACCTTGGCATCCTTGTTGCCCATGGTGCGATCAGTCGGATGGATGGTGTAACCGGAGCCGACGGCACTGGGGTTGGAACCGCTGCCAAACATCAGGTAGGCGGTAAGCCCGCCCACGGCCAGGATGATAAGGGCCAGTACGACCAGAAGCTGGTTCTTGTTCACGGGGTGGCTCCGGGCAGGTTTGCGGCCCCGTTTTGGCAGAGTCCGCCCCTCCGGTTCAACCCGTCTGGAGGCCATCCGTTTTAAGGTTGTTTTCCTGCCGTCAGCGTGGCTTCCAGCGCCTGCGAGAGTTGCGGCATGCTGGGGACGCCCTCAAAGACCTTGCCGCCGTTCAGGACGAAGGTCGGGACACCGGTGACACCATATCGTTCACTGGCTTCTGCCGTCTGACGGTTAAGCCGGTCATCCTCGGCCGTACTGTTGAGGCAGGCGTCAACCTGACCAGCTTCAAGCCCCAGCATGCGTCCGATACGCACGAGCCCACCATGCAGGTCCAGCACGCCTGCGCCGGGGCTCCACATAACCTGGTTGCGAAACAGCATGTCCATGGCGTCGAAATAGCGGCTTTCCGGAACACAGCGCGCCAGCTTCTCCGCTGCGCCATCGGCTGGACTGCGCATGAAGGCGCGCAGCACGTAGAGTATCTTGCCATTGTCGATGTAATCGCGTTTCAGGTCCGGGAAGACCTGGTCATTGAATTCGGCGCAATGCGGGCATGTTGGCGAAGCGTATTCGATCAGAACAACCTTGGATTGGCGGTTGCCCAATGTCCGGTCCGTGGCGCGAATTTCCCAGCCCGCAGCGGGCTGGGAGTGTCCCCCCGCCAGGAAGAACCATGCGCCGCCAGCCAAAACCAGGGTGACGATCGTCGCAACAACGAGGAGACGTTTTTGCAACATGGGTTCTCGCGCTTGTCGATTATTTGCCTGTGGCGGCGCGGTCCAAAATCTTCGCCAGTTCCGGATATCCTATGGCGGATTGCGGCCTGCCGTTGATCACAAGATGCGGTGTGCCCTCCAGAACATACCGGTTGAGGGCTTCTTCGGCGGAGGCATTGATGCGTGCGTCATCGGTTGTCGCATCCATGCATTTGTTGATCGCGGCGGGCGTAAGACCGAACTCCTGACCGACCTTCGTCAGTTCGGCCCGGCTTGTGCCCGAATTGATAGCCCAACGCGACTGTGTCGCGAAGATGCGGTCGGCGAAGTCAAAATAGCGGTTGGCGGGCGCACAGCGCGCCATCTTCTCGGCCTGGGCATCGGCCAGCGAACGGGGGAATAGACGGAAAACGAACAGGACCTTGCCCGTGTCCACATAGTTTTTCTTGACCTGCGGCATGACGGCTTCGGCGAAGTGGGCGCAATGCGAGCAGGTGAAGGAGCCATACTCGATCATCACCACCTTGGCGTCCCGATTGCCCATCGTCCGGTCGGCGGACTTGATTTCGAAATCGCCGCGCTTGTCGGCGGCCTGGGCGGCGGCGCCTGCAAAAAACATAAGCGCCAGCGCGCCGAGGAATAGCTGCATGGTACGCATCGTGTCTCCGTCCCGGGTCGCTTTCTTGTCTTCAACTCTGGCCTGTTTCGCGCCAGCGCGCCAGATGGAGCAGGGCGGACCTCAGCCCCTCGGGTCCGGTATAGGCGGTCGCGGGGTCTCCCGCCTGTGGCGTGGGCCTTGCGCGGCGCAGCACGGGCTTGGGTGGGGGCGGCACAAATGCGCCCTGCACGAACTTCAGCCGCGCCACGGCGGGGCGCCCCAGATAGTCATTGATGCGTCCGGTGAGGGCGCGGGTTTCATGGCTGAGGAACAACGCTGCGCCGGGCAGCGCCTTGAGTGTCAGCGTCCCCCCCTGGGGCCCTTCTGCGAACCGCAGGGGTTGGCAAAGGCGGGCCACCTCCGCTCCAGCAATCTCGGGCCATCGCAGCACCAGCGCGGGATCACTGAAGCCCATGCGTGCGAAAGCCCCGCCCCCTGCCTGGCCGGCATCGCGGGCGATGGGGTTGGCGCGATTGCGTCGGGCATGTTGCGTTTCATTGGGCGGCGCTGTCATGGTCAAAACAGTATGCCGTTACCCACGTCCCGTCCAAAGCCGGATCTCTCCGCCCTGCTGCTTGCCTGGTATGATGTGCACAGGCGGGTGCTGCCCTGGCGCGCGCCCAAGGGGAAGAAAGCCGATCCTTACCGGGTCTGGCTCAGCGAGATCATGCTGCAGCAGACCACCGTTCAGGCAGTGGCCGGTTATTACAGAAAGTTCCTGGAACGCTGGCCTACGGTTTATGATCTGGCGGCAGCGCCACAGGACCAGGTCCTGGCCGCCTGGGCCGGGCTCGGCTATTACGCCCGCGCGCGCAATCTCCATGCGGCCGCAAAGGTCGTGGCCCATGAAATGGACGGTACGTTTCCGGTCACCGCCGCTACGCTCCGGGCCTTGCCGGGCGTCGGCAGCTATACCGCAGGCGCTATTGCGGCGATCGCCCATGACGAGCGCCAGGCCGCCATGGATGCCAATGCCGAACGCGTGATCGCCCGCCTCTTTGCGGTTGAAACACCCATGCCGAAAGCCAAGCCCGAATTGCATGCCCATTGCATGGCGCTTGTGCCGGCAAGGGCAGGGGACTTCGCGCAGGCCCTGATGGACCTGGGCAGCGCCATCTGCACGCCCAGGCGACCGTCGTGCCTACAATGTCCGTGGACGGATCATTGCCGGGCGCGCACGCTCGGCATCCAGGAGCAGTTGCCGGTCAAGGCGCCAAGGATCGCGCGCCCCTTGAAGCGTGGCGCGGCTTTCCTGGTCACCGACCGGACCGGCGCGGTTTTGCTTGTGAAGCGGCCCGAAAAGGGCCTGTTGGCTTCGATGCTGGAGCCGCCACTGGGCCCCTGGGCGGAAAACTTCCCGACAAAGGCGGCAGCGCACAAGCAGGCGCCTTTCGAGGCCCAATGGCAAAAGCGCGCAGGTGTCGTGCGCCATGGCTTCACGCATTTCGAGCTGGAAATCGAGGTCTACGCCGCCAACGTTGCGAAACGCCCGCCCTTTCCAGGCCGGTGGGTGGCCCGTGACGCATTGCCCAACGTGGAATTGCCGACGGTGATGCGCAAGATCGTGGAACACGGTCTCGATGCCGGCGGACCGCTCTTTGCTCAGGCCACCATCTCGGCGCGCAGGCGCTGACGTAACAGGTCGATGGGGGCTAGCCCGCCCCCCGGCAACTCGAACTGCCAGAAGGTCCAGCCGTTGCAGGCGTCCAGCCCTTGCACATGCGCTCCGATGCGATGAATCGAACCCGAAGCGTCCGCCACGACCAGCGTGCCGTCGGCCCGCACCTTGGCCTTGGGCGCCTTGCGGCCCTGTCCGTGCAGGATCGTGCCGGGCGGCAACAGACCGCGCTCTACCACCGTGCCGAACGGAATACGTGGTTCTGCGCGCTTGGAACCCGTTACCTTGATGGCGTCTTCATCGGCGGGACGGATGTCGGCGATACGCGCGCGCGCCACGGATGCATATTTTTCCTCGCGCTCGATGCCAATGAAATGACGGCCCAGCCGCTTGGCCACCGCGCCGGTGGTGCCGGAGCCGAAGAACGGGTCCAGCACGACATCGCCCGGCTTCGTGGACGACAGGATCACGCGATGGAGCAGGGATTCCGGCTTCTGGGTCGAATGTGCTTTCTGGCCATCCGCGCCCTTGATACGCTCATGGCCACTGCAGATCGGCAGCGTCCAGTCGGAG
>JAEZBK010000228.1 GCA_023427355.1 Pseudomonadota bacterium | reverse complement strand
ACCTGCGTCCGTCCTCGCGCGGCACGGTGCGCATCACCAGCATGGATGCGGCAAGCAAGCCCGCCATCGCGGCAAACTTCCTCTCCACCGACGAAGACCGCCGCATCGCCGCCGACAGTTTGCGCGTCACCCGCCGCCTGATGGCCCAGGCCGCCATGGCGCCCTATGACCCGCGCGAATTCCGTCCCGGTCCCGAGGTGGGCAATGACGATGCCGCCCTCATCCATGCCGCCGGCGATATCGGCACGACCATCTTCCACCCCGTCGGCACCGCCAAGATGGGGCTGGCCAGCGATCCCACCGCCGTGGTGGATGCGCGCCTGCGCGTCCATGGCCTTGCGGGCCTGCGCGTGATAGACGCCTCGGTCATGCCCACCATCACCTCGGGCAACACCAACACGCCCACCATCATGATCGCCGACCGTGGCGCCCAGCTGGTGCTGGAAGACGCCCGCTGATCCATTTCCCAGGAGAACAAGAATGAGCAACCGCATCACCCTCGACCAGGCCAACCAGGTCATCGCCGCCGCCTTCGCCAAGGGCAAGGAACTGAACCTCAAGCCGCTGTCGGTGGTGGTGGTGGATGCGGGCGGCCATGTGCAGGCCTTCCAGCGCCAGGACGGCGCGTCTTCCATGCGCCTGGGCATCGCGCTGGGCAAGGCGGCGGGCGCGCTGGCGCTGGGCGTCTCCTCGCGCAAGATCGCCGACATGGCGGCCGAGCGTCCCACCTTCATCGCCTCCATTTCCAACATCCCGCCCCATGGCCTGGTCCCGGCGGCGGGCGGCGTCATCGTCAAGGGCGCCGACGGCTTCCCCATCGGCGCGGTGGGCATCACCGGCGACACCTCCGACAATGACGAGATCTGCACCCTGGCCGGTATCGCCGCCGCCGGTCTGACTGCGGCCTGATGGACGCGCGCGCGTCCCTTCGCGCACGCTATGGCGCGGATGTGCCCTCGCCGGCCGTGTGGAACGGGACGCTCGACCTGCTGCTGGCGCATCGCTCGGTGCGCCGCTATCTCCCCGATGCCCTGCCCGATGGCGCGCTCCAGGCCGCCATCGCGGCGGCGCAATCGGCCTCCACCTCCTCCAATCTCCAGCTCTGGAGCGTGATCGCGATCGAGGATGCCGCGCGCAAGGCGCGGCTGTCGGCGCTGTGCGGCGGCCAGGCGCATGTGGCGCGCGCCCCGCTGGTGCTGGCCTTCATCGCCGACCTGTCGCGCCTGCGCCGCATCAGCGCGCAACTTGGCGAGCCGGGGCAGGGGCTGGATTATGTCGAGGCCTTCCTGCTTGCGGTGGTGGATGCGGCGCTGGCCGCCCAGAATGTGGCCATCGCCTTTGAATCGCTGGGGCTCGGCACCTGCTATATCGGGGCCCTGCGCAACCAGCCCGACGCCGTATCCGCCGAGCTGGCCCTGCCGCACGATACGTTCGCCCTGTTCGGCATGACGGTGGGTGTGCCCGATCCGGCGCGGCCCGCATCGGTGCGCCCGCGCCTGGCGCCATCGGCGGTGCTGATGCGCGAACGGTATGACGCCGCGGCCCAGGACGCCGCCATCGCCGCCTACAATGAACGCCTGCGCCTATTCCAGAAAGCGCAGGGCATGCCCGAACAGGACTGGGCGGCGCAGTCGGCCCGCCGCATGCGCGACGCCGATGCGCTCACCGGCCGCCATGTGCTGCGCGGCTTTCTGGAAAAGATCGGGTTTCCGCTTCGCTGATTACTTGGGATTGAAGCCGCGCATGTCGCGCAACGCCTGGCGCAGCGACCAGGTGCGCGGCGTGTGGCCGCTGAACTCCACGCCATCCTCGGGCCGAAACTGGATGTTCCAGAAATAGGCCAGCAGCGAGACGATGCACACCGCGCCCCACGCTATCGAAAAATCCGCCAGCACGGGCGCCTCATGGCCGCGCCAGGCCATCGCCCCTTCCAGCCCCATCGCGGCGACGCAGATGCCCACCGACAGCATCAGTTGCTGGAAGGTGGTGTAGAAGGCGGTGGCCGAACTCAGCCGTTCCTGCGGAATGCTGTCATAGGCGATGGTGTTGTAGGCGGTGAACTGGAACGACATGAAGAAGCCGCTCACCAGCATTACCGCGAACATCGCCTCCAGCGGCCAGCCGGGGCGGAAGAAGGCGCACAGGCCATAGGCCAGCACCGCCAGGAAGCCGCCCACCACCAGGCTGTCGCGAAAGCCGAAACGGCGCAGGATGCGCGGCGCCGCCGCCTTCATCACGAACGACCCCAGCGCGGTGGCCAGCGTCATCAGCCCGCTCTGCACGGCCGAAAGACCGAAGCCAAGCTGCATCATCAGGGGCAGCAGGAACGGATGCGCGCCTTGCGTGAAGCGCGTCAGGCTGCCGGCGATCATCGAGACGCGAAAGGTCCGCACCTGCATCAGCGACGGATCGAGTATGGGATCGCGCACGCGCCGCGCATGGCGCAGATAGGCCGCACCCGCCGCAATCCCCAGGACGATCAGTGCGATGCCTGCCATCAGGCTGCCCGGATGGCTCACCAGTTCCAGCCCGAACAGCAACGGTCCCAGCGCCATCGCCGCCAGCACCATGCCCAGCCTGTCCAGCCGCGTGGCCTCGGACGGCACTTCGGCGATATGGCGGCCCGACATCCACAGGCCCAACATGCCGATGGGCAGGTTGAGAAAGAAGATCCAGCGCCAGTCCAGCGTGGTGACGATCAGTCCGCCGATCGGCGGCCCCAATATGGGCCCCAGCAGCGCCGGCACCAGCACCCAGGACATCGCCTCGATCATCTGGCGCTTCTCGATGCTGCGGAACAGCAGCAGCCGCCCCACCGGGATCATCATCGCCCCGCCCATGCCCTGCACGAAGCGCGCTCCCACCAGCAGCGGCACATTGGGCGCGAAGGCGCACACCGCCGAGGCCAGGGTGAAGAGCAGGATCGCGCCGCGAAACACCCGCCGCGCGCCGAAGCGGTCGGCCAGCCAGCCGCTCACCGGAATGAACATGGCCAGCGCGATGAGGTACGAGGTCAGGGCGATGGACAGGCTGGGGGCGCTGACGCCCAAATCGCGCGCCATGCCGGGCAGGGCGGTGGCCAGCTCCGTGCCGTCCATCTGTTCCATGAAGATGGCGGCACCGACGATCAGGGCCAGGGTACGGTAGTGCGGGCGCTGGGCGCCGGTCATGCTCATTGGTAACACTTATAGGC
>JAEZBK010000087.1 GCA_023427355.1 Pseudomonadota bacterium | reverse complement strand
AGTATGGCCTGATCGCCGCGCTGATCGCCGTGGTGGTGATCGGTGCGCTGACCACGATCGGCAGCAACCTGGATACGAAGTTCACCTCCATCGCGACATCGTTGCGGTAATTTTTGAACCCCCTCCGTCAGCAGCTGGGGTCGGCTGAAGTCGCCGGCACCTCGCTGCCGACACCTCCCCCCTTTGGGGCGCTGCGCGCAAAGGGGGGAGGACGCGGGATGCCTGGCGGAGGGCCGCGCCGCGGCTGGCGCTGCGGCGCTCCAGCCAAAATAAAGTGATCTCTATTCCGTAGCGTTTAAAGCCAGCAATTTGCCGAGCTGCTGCGCCACGGCGTGGCTGGAGAGGCGGCCCAGATAGCCATCCTGCGGCGCATAGCGCACCACCAGGTTGCGCCCCGACAGGGCCAGACCCGGCTTGGCCGCCTTTTCCAGCTTCACCGTGCTGATGCGGCGGGCCACCGCGCGCTTGCCGGCCGCCGGGGCGATGACCCGGTCTATGCCGCCCTGCACATTGGCCAGCGTGTCGAAGGCCAGCGCGCGCGCGTCGGGCTCGGCCAGGGTGGTGGTGTCGGCGACGAATTGCAGCGTCAGGTCGCCGGCATAGGAGAAATGCGCCGCTTCGTCGGATAAAGCGCTGCGCAGTTCGCTGGCCGAAACGGTCACCGGAAGCAGCGCGCCCGCGCCGCCCTGGTGCGTGGCGGGCAGGCCGCCCGGCGCGTCGAAGGCATAGAGCGTCACCCCGCCCCAGGACGATACGGAAATCACCGCCGCGCCCGTGTCGTATTTCAGCAGCTTGGCGCCCAGCGAACCGGACTCCACGCTCAGCACGAATTTCTCGGAGACGCCTTCAAAGCGCAGCAGATACTGGCCGCGATAGGGCGTGATGGTGAATTCCCGCCCCTCGCCCGAGCTGTAGCGTCCCGGCGCGATGGCCGTGGCGCGCTCGGACGCAAGCCGCGCCGCCAGCGCATCGGTCACGCCCGGCGGCTGCGCCAGCGCCGGCGCCGCAAACAGGGCCAGGATCGCCAGGGCGAGGATGTTTTTGCGAACCGATGTCACGCGCGGTCTTCTGATGCAGGACGGTCCCGGACAGGGTGCCGTGTCAGGCGTTAACATGCCTTCCCAATTGGGCATTTTTAAGCCTGGCTGACCGTTGTGCGGGCACCTTGGCGCAGGTTCGCCGCGCACGGTGACATTGCTGCATCACTGGCTGCGGCAGCGACGCTGAGTCCGGGTTTTCTTTGGCCGCAAATATGCCTAAATCGAACCGCTTCCCACGCGAAAGACCCCGATGAGCCAGGACAGTTTCAAATCCCGCAAGACCCTGAAGGTCGGCACCAAGACCTATGTCTATTTCAGCCTCGCCGCCGCCGAGAAGAACGGTCTGAAGGGGATTTCCAGGCTGCCCTATTCCATGCGGGTTCTGCTGGAGAACCTGCTGCGCCATGAGGACGGCAACACCGTCACCAAGGAAGACATCCAGGCGGTGGTGGCCTGGGCCGGCAGCCGCACCAGCGACCGCGAGATCGCCTTCCGCCCCGCCCGCGTGCTGATGCAGGACTTCACCGGCGTCCCCGCCGTGGTGGACCTGGCGGCGATGCGCGATGCCATGAAGACGCTGGGCGGCAACCCGGAGAAGATCAATCCGCTGGCCGAAGTGGACCTGGTCATCGACCACAGCGTGATGATCGACGCCTTCGGCAACCAGAAGGCCTTCAAGCAGAATGTCGAGATCGAATATGCGCGCAACAAGGAGCGCTACACCTTCCTGCGCTGGGGCGCGCAGGCCTTCGCGAATTTCCGCGTCGTGCCGCCGGGCACCGGCATCTGCCACCAGGTGAACCTGGAATATCTCGCCCAGACCATCTGGACGCGCAAAGGCCCGGATCCGAAGAACCCGAAAAAGTCGTGCGAATACGCCTTCCCGGATTCGGTGGTGGGTACGGACAGCCACACCACCATGATCAACGGCCTGTCGGTGCTGGGCTGGGGCGTGGGCGGCATCGAGGCGGAAGCGGCGATGCTGGGCCAGCCCATCTCGATGCTGATCCCGGAGATCGTGGGCTTCAAGCTGACCGGGAAATTGCGCGAAGGCGTCACGGCCACCGACCTGGTGCTGACCGTCACGCAGATGCTGCGCAAGAAGGGCGTGGTGGGCAAGTTCGTCGAATATTATGGCGAGGGGCTGGACCAGCTCAGCCTGGAGGACCGCGCCACCCTGGCCAACATGGCGCCCGAATATGGCGCCACCTGCGGCTTCTTCCCCATCGATGCCGAGACGCTGCGCTACCTGAAGAACACCGCCCGCGCCAATCCGCGCATCGCCCTGGTGGAGAAATACGCCAAGGCGCAGGGCATGTTCCGCACCAAGAAGAGCGAAGATCCGGTCTTCACCGACACGCTGCACCTGGACATGGACACGGTCGAGCCTTCCATGGCCGGTCCGATGCGGCCGCAGGACCGCGTGACGCTGGGCAATGTGGCGGGCAATTTCGCCGAGCACCTCATCACCACCTTCAAGAAGGAAGAAGAGGCCAACAAGCGCGCGAAGCTGGAAGGCTCCGAACATTCCATCGGCCATGGCGATGTGGTGATCGCGGCGATCACCAGCTGCACCAACACCTCCAATCCCAATGTGATGATCGGCGCGGGCCTGGTGGCGCAGAAGGCGGTGGCGCGCGGCCTGAAGGTGCGGCCCTGGGTCAAGACCTCGCTGGCGCCCGGATCGCAGGTGGTCACCGACTATCTGAAGAAGGCCGGGCTGGACAAGGCGCTGGACAGGCTGGGCTTCAACCTGGCCGGTTATGGCTGCACCACCTGCATCGGCAATTCGGGCCCGCTGCCCGATCCGGTCGCCAAGGCGATCACCGAGGCCGACCTGGTGGCGTCCGCCGTTATTTCGGGCAACCGCAATTTCGAGGGCCGCGTGCATCCGCAGGTGCGCGCCAACTACCTGGCCTCGCCCATGCTGGTGGTGGCCTATGCGCTGGCCGGTTCGGTCAACATGGACCTGACGCACGAGCCGGTGGGCTATGACCGCAACAACGAGCCGGTCTACCTGAAGGATATCTGGCCGACGCAGAAGGAAATCCGCGCCGCCATCGCCAAGTCGGTGAAGCCGTCCAGCTTCAAGGCCCGCTATGGCAATGTCTTCAAGGGCGACGCCAACTGGCGCAAGATCAAGCTGGTCAAGGGCAAGACCTACCAGTGGGACGCGGATTCGACCTATGTGCAGCATCCGCCCTATTTCGAGGGCATGACCATCAAGCCCGCCCCGGTGCAGGAACTGACGGGCGCGCGCGTGCTGGCGATCTTCGGCGACAGCATCACCACCGACCACATCTCGCCCGCCGGCAACATCAAGGCCTCGGCCCCGGCCGGTCTCTACCTGGCGCAGCACAAGGTGGCGGCGGCGGATTTCAATTCCTATGGCGCGCGGCGCGGCAACCATGAAGTGATGGAGCGCGGCACCTTCGCCAATATCCGCATCCGCAACGAGATGATGGGCGGCAAGGAAGGCGGCAACACGCTCTATTACGG
>JAEZBK010000085.1 GCA_023427355.1 Pseudomonadota bacterium | reverse complement strand
CGATTTCGGCACGCTGGAACACCGGCTGCGCGAACTGGCTTTTCTCAATTCGGGCGTCGTCATCGTGCTGGCCGACAAGCGCGGGGTCGAACCCAAGGAAGTCACCCTGCATTACGAGGGCGGGCTGAAGGCGTTCGTCGAATATCTGGATCGCGCCAAGCAGCCCCTGATCCCCACCCCCATGATGATCGCGGCCGAACGCGACGGCATGACGGTGGAAGTGGCGATGACCTGGAACGACAGCTATCACGAAAGCACGCTGGCCTTTACCAACAACATCCCACAGCGCGATGGCGGCACCCATGTGGCGGGCTTCCGCGCGGCGCTCACCCGTGTCGTCACCAAATATGCCGAAGACATGGGCGGTGCGAAGAAAGACAAGGTGGCGCTGACCGGCGATGATTGCCGCGAGGGCCTGACCTGCATCATCTCGGTAAAGGTGCCCGACCCGAAATTCTCTTCCCAGACGAAAGACAAGCTGGTGTCGAGCGAGGTGCGCCCGGTGGTGGAAAGCGCCGTGCTGGACCAGCTTGGGGCCTGGTTCGAAACGCATCCCGCCGAGGCCAAGGCGGTGGTGGGCAAGGTGGTGGAAGCAGCAACTGCCCGCGAGGCCGCGCGCAAGGCCCGCGAACTGACCCGACGCAAGGGCGTGCTGGACGGCGCGTCGCTGCCTGGCAAGCTGGCGGATTGCCAGGAGCGCGATCCGTCCAAGTGCGAGATCTTCATCGTCGAGGGTGACAGCGCCGGCGGCAGCGCCAAGCAGGGACGCAACCGCGCCAACCAGGCGGTGCTGCCCCTGCGCGGCAAGATTTTGAACATCGAGCGGGCGCGTTTCGACAAGATGCTGTCCAGCGATGCCATCGTCTCGCTGATCACCGCGCTGGGCACCGGCATCGGCCGCGAGGAATTCAACGCCGACAAGCTGCGCTACCACAAGATCATCATCATGACGGATGCGGACGTGGACGGGGCGCATATCCGCACCCTGCTGCTGACCTTCTTCTACCGGCAGATGCCGGAGCTGATCGAGCGTGGTCACATCTATATCGCCCAGCCGCCACTCTACAAGGCGGCCAAGGCCAAGTCATCGCGCTACCTCAAGGACGAGGAAGATCTTCAGAACCATCTCGTAAACGAGGGCGCCTCTGGCGCGGTGCTGAACCTGCACGATGGCGCATCGGTTTCGGGCGCGCATCTGGACGAACTGATCGTTCATGCGCGGCAGGTGTCGGCAGCGCTGGACGGGTTCCCCCGCCATTATCCGCGCTTCGTCATCGAACAGGCTGCCATCGCCGGGGCGCTGAACCCAGATATAATCAATGACGCGGCCAAGGCGGGCGACGCGGCCCGTTATATTGCCACGCGCCTGGACACGCTGTCGGAGGAATTCGAGCGCGGCTGGCATGGCGAGCCGACGCCCGATGGCGGGCTGAAATTCTGGCGCGATGTGCGCGGCGTGCGCGAGGCGGTGGCCATTGACGGGGCCCTTATCGCATCGGCCGACGCCAGGCGACTGGACAGGATGGCGAGCGAACTGCAGGACACATACCTGAAGGCCGCCACCCTGCGCCGCAAGGACGATGCCCGCGAGGTTCGCAGCCCCAGCGAGTTGCTGGAGGCCATCTATGAGTGGGGCCGCAAGGGGCTGACGCTGCAGCGCTACAAGGGCCTGGGCGAGATGAACCCGGAGCAGCTCTGGGAAACCACGCTGGACGAGAATGCCCGCTCGCTGTTGCAGGTGAAGGTCCAGCACGCCGACGAGGCGGGGGAGCTGTTCGCCAAGCTGATGGGCGATGTGGTGGAACCCCGGCGCGAATTCATCCAGGACAATGCGCTTTCGGCGAGCGTGGATATCTAGCGAGGCTCTTTTGGCGTCCGGCGCGAACCAGGGTGGGTGGCGTTGGATCCTGAAGGGCTTGCGCCTGCATCAGCGATTGACGTCATTGCCGGCGCCGCCGGCCAAGCCCCCGGTGCTGGTTCCCAGCCTCATGCCTGCGCGCAAGCCCGTGCCCCGTCATCGAGGCCTGCTGATCGGCGCCGTGACGCTGGTTGTGGGCCTGGGCTTTGCCGGGTGGCAGAACCGGGACGGCATAGCCGGATGGTTTGCGGCCCCGCCCGCGTCGGTGCTGGCCGCCGCGCCGCCCGCCCCGGCAGCGCCGTTGCCGCCGTCGCCCGCACCAGCCGATATGGTGCCAGATGCGCCACCTGCCAAGCCCAGGACCATCGCGGCGCAGAGGGCGGAGCTGCTACGGCCTGGCGGCGTCATCTGGGTGCGGCGGGCCGGATCGGTGCTGCGCGAAGCCCAGAAGCCGTCGGCCAAGGCGCTGGACAAATTGCCCAAGGGCGCAGCCGTCACCGTGCTGGCGCTGGACGGCCCCTGGACGCAAGTGAGGCATGGAGGGGTTGCTGGATGGATGCGTACATCCGTCCTCGGCCCTGATCCCGGCGACTAGCCGCCCGCCTTCTTCTTGCGCATCGCCAGCGTGCGCAGGCGCAGCGCGTTGAGCTTGATGAAGCCCTGGGCGTCCTTCTGGTCATAGGCACCCTGGTCGTCCTCGAAGGTCACCAGCTTCTCGCTGTAGAGCGAATAGGGCGAGGTGCGTCCCACCACGGCGACATTGCCTTTGTAGAGTTTGAGCCGCACCGTGCCGGAGACATATTCCTGGCTCTTGTCGATCAGGGCCTGCAGCATCTCGCGCTCCGGGCTGAACCAGAAGCCATTGTAGATCAGCGCCGCATAGCGGGGCATGATGTCGTCCTTCAGGTGCGCGGCGCCGCGATCCAGCGTGATGCTTTCGATGCCGCGATGGGCGGCGAGCAGGATGGTGCCGCCCGGCGTTTCGTACACGCCGCGCGACTTCATGCCGACAAAACGGTTCTCCACCAGGTCGAGGCGGCCAATGCCGTTGGCCTTGCCCAGCGCGTTCAGCTTCGCCAGCAGCGTGGCGGGGGAAAGCGCTTCGCCGTCAATGCTGACCGCGTCGCCCTTCTCGAAGCCGATCTCGATGTAGGTCGCCTTGTCCGGCGCCTCCTCGGGCGCGATGGTGCGCATATAGACGATGCTTTCGGCCTCCACCGCCGGATCTTCCAGCACCTTGCCCTCGGATGACGAGTGCAGCAGGTAGGCGTCCACGCTTAAGGGCGCCTCGCCGCGCTTGTCCTTGGCGATCGGGATCTGGTGCTGTTCGGCGAACTCCAGCAGCCGGGTGCGGCTGGTCAGGTTCCATTCGCGCCACGGCGCGATCACCTTGATGCCCGGCTCCAGGGCGTAATAGCCCAGCTCGAACCGCACCTGGTCGTTGCCCTTGCCGGTGGCGCCGTGACAGACGGCGTCGGCGCCCCTCCGGCGGGGGATCTCGATCTGCTTCTTGGCGATCAGCGGCCGGGCGATGGAGGTGCCCAGAAGATAGACGCCCTCATAGACCGCGTTGGCGCGGAACATGGGGAAGACGTAATCGCGGACGAATTCCTCGCGCACATCCTCGATGAAGATGTTCTGCGGCTTGATGCCCAGGGTCTCGGCCTTCTTGCGGGCGGGCTCTATCTCTTCGCCCTGGCCCAGATCGGCGGTGAAGGTGATGACCTCCGCGCCATATTCGGTCTGGAGCCACTTCAGGATCACCGAGGTGTCCAGGCCGCCCGAATAGGCCAGCACGACTTTCTTCACATCCTTCGCCACGTGCGACACTCCCTCGGCAGGAAATCCCTTTGGGATCAGCCGGTTATAAAATCTTCGTTTGTCCGGATTCGGGGTCCCCCCCTCCCCCCGGACAGCCGCGCCCGGACGACCGGGCGGCAGCGGGCGAGTTGATAAAGCC
>JAEZBK010000287.1 GCA_023427355.1 Pseudomonadota bacterium | reverse complement strand
GGATATCCACCAGCGCCTTCACGCCGACGGATTTTTCCAGCGTCGAGAACGCCACCGCGTCGATCGCCGCGGCCCGCGAGGCCGCCTGGCCGGTGCGCGGCGCCGCATCGTCCTGCTGCGCCGCCACCTGGGCCAGCGCGCCATACAGCGCATCGGGCTCCACCGGCCAGCGCAGCAGCGTGTCGGTGCCCGATGGCGCGCGTTCCCCGCGCAACAGCACCGCCACCAGCGGCGCGGTGACGCCGGGCGCGGCGGCCAGCATGTCGGCATCCCCGGCATTGGCGATGATGGCGTCGAAGCAGGTCTTGCCCGCGCGCTCCAGAGCCTCGGCCAGCGCCGTGGTGACGGTGACGCTGTTGCCGAAGGGCTCCAGCAGCCCGGCCAGGCTGTTGCCCACGCCCGGCGCGGCGGCATGGATCAGGATGTGCAGGCCCGAAGGCGGCGGGTGGCTGGATTCGCCCGAAATGCCGTTGGGCGCCAGCAAGGCGTCGCTCCCCGCCACGGCGCCGGAAACAGGAAGCGTGAAGAAGAACTGCGCCCCTTCGCCCGGCTGGCTCTCGAAGCCGATTTCGCCGCCCGCCTGGGCGACGATGCGCTTGGCCACCGCCAGGCCCAGCCCCGCGCCCTGCTGCGCGCGGGCATAGCTGTTGTCGCCGGGCGTGAAGGGAAGGAACAGCAGGTGCGCCACTTCCGGCGCCACGCCCAGGCCGGTATCGGCCACGGTGAAGCGCACGAAGCGGTCGCCGTTCGCATCCACGGTTTCGGCGATGCGCACATCCACCAGGCCGCGCTCGGTGAATTTCAGCGCATTGTCCGCCAGCTTCAGCAGCACCTGGCGCACCCGGCGCGGGTCGGCGGCCACGCGCGGCAGCGTGCCCGATGCGGTGAGCGACAGGCGCAGATGCTTTTCCCAGGCGCGCGGCTGCAGCAGCCGCACCACGGCGCGCGCGGTCTGCAGGGGGTCGCAATCCTCGTCCTCAAGCTGTTCGGCATCGTCGCGGGTCAGCGCGATCACGTCGTCCAGCAGCGTCTGCAGGCCGCGCCCGGCTTCCAGCATCACCTTCACATGGTCGGCCTGCTGCTTGGGCAGGTCCGCCCGTTCCAGCAGCTGCGCCATGCCCAGCAAGGCGTTCAGTGGCGTGCGCAGTTCATGGCTGATATTGGCGATGAAGGACGATTTGGCCAGCGCGCTGGCCTCGGCATGGTCGCGGGCGGTGACGGCTTCCGCCTTCTCGCGCGACAGCCGCGCCACCAGGTCGGTATTTTCGTTGCGCAGCCACACGCTTTCGTCCAGCAGCCGCGCCATCCAGTTGCAATAGCTGATCAGCACGGCGGCAAACAGGATCACCAGCACCGCGGTCATCGCGGCATAAAGCCCGCCCTGTATCAGCAGCAACGCGACCAGCGGGCCCAGCGAGAAGGCGGTATGGGCCGCGAAGGCCG
This sequence comes from Pseudomonadota bacterium, assembly GCA_023427355.1. Classification (GTDB taxonomy): domain Bacteria; phylum Pseudomonadota; class Alphaproteobacteria; order Micropepsales; family Micropepsaceae; genus Rhizomicrobium. The sequence continues at coordinate 8,823 of JAEZBK010000287.1, read as the reverse complement.
GGCGATGCGCCGACCGGGCGATGAATTCGGTGGCGGTCATGCCCAGGAAAGCCAGCGCCAGATAGGCCTGGGCCGGGAAGGAATCCCAGACGAACCAGAACAGCGCGCCCAGGCCCCAGCTCGCGCCCGCAATGGCCGACACGAAGGTGTAGCGCCGCGCCCAATAGGCGGGATCGTCGGCATGTTCGCCGCGCGCATGGCGCTTGCGATAGGCGGTGGTGAGCTGTTCGGCCGCGATCACCACGGCCATCTGGATCAGAAGCGGCGTGAAGGGCAGGGCGCCGGGCGCGGCGCCGGCCAGGAGCGTGGCAGGCACGCACAACACGCCGAAGGGCAGGGAAAGATAGTGCCGGCCGAGCGCATACAGGATATCTATGCGCCCGGCGAATACCGCGCGCGATTCCTCCTTGCAGGCAGGGTCTTTCCCGGTCATTGACGCTGTCCCTCGCCAGAGCCTAGCTTTCGCGCCCTTTCCAAGGACTTAAGGTTTCCGTTAACCAAGGATGAATTTGCCCGTGAAAACGCTGCGTGAGCAGGCATTTGATGCCAAGGCCTGGCCCTTCGAGGAGGCGCGCCGCCTCCTGGCGCGCGTGGAAGCGAAGAAAGCCAGGGGCGAACCCGTCACCGGCGTGCTGTTCGAAACCGGCTATGGTCCCTCGGGCCTGCCGCATATCGGCACCTTCGGCGAGGTGGCGCGCACCAGCTGGGTGCGCAAGGCGTTTGAAACCCTCAGCGACATCCCCACCCATCTCATCGCCTTCAGCGACGACATGGACGGCCTGCGCAAGGTGCCCGACAATCTGCCCAACCAGGCGATGATCGCCGCCAACCTGGGCAAGCCGCTCACCGCCATTCCCGATCCCTTCGGCACGCATGAGAGCTTCGGCCACCACATGAATGCGCGCCTGCGCGCGTTCCTCGACAGCTATGGCTTCCGCTACGAATTCTATTCCTCCACCGCCACCTACAAGTCGGGCCGCTTCGACGAGACGCTGCTGAAGATCCTGGCCCGGTATGATGACGTGATGAAGGTGATGCTCCCCACCCTGGGCGAGGAGCGTCAGGAAACCTATTCGCCCTTCCTTCCGGTGTCGCCGCGCTCCGGCAAGGTGCTGCTGGCCAAGGTGGTCGGCCGCGATGTGGAAAAAGGCACCATCACCTACATCGAGGAAGACGGCACGGAAGAAACCGTCCCCGTCACCGGCGGCCATTGCAAGCTGCAATGGAAGCCCGACATGGGCATGCGCTGGGCCGCGCTGGGCGTGGACTATGAGATGTATGGCAAGGATCATCTCTCCCAGGCGCCGCTCTACAGCGCCATCTGCAGGATCGCGGGCGGCAATCCGCCCGACCAGTACATGTACGAGATGTTCCTCGACGACCAGGGCCAGAAGATTTCCAAGTCCAAGGGCAACGGCATCTCGATCGAGGACTGGCTGAAATACGGCTCCCCGGAATCCCTGGCGCTGTTCATGTTCCAGAAGCCGCGCACCGCCAAGCGGCTTTATTTCGACGTGATCCCCAAGGCGGTGGACGAGTATATCGGCCTGCTGGAATCCTATCATTCCAACGACACCGACGAAGCCCAGCGGCTGGAAAATCCCGTCTGGCACATCCATGGCGGCGCCCCGCCCGATGAACGCTATCCCGTCAGCTTCGCGCTGCTGCTCAATCTCGTCTCGGCCTCCAACGCGCACACGCGCGAGGTGCTGTGGGGCAATATCCGCGCCTATGCGCCGGGCGCGAGCCCGCAGGCCAATCCCGGCCTCGACAGGCTGGTGGGCTATGCGCTGGCCTACTACGAAGACTTCGTGAAGCCGTCCAAGAAATACCGCCTGCCCACCGACCAGGAACGCGCGGCCATGACCGATCTCGCCGACCGGCTCGACGCCATGGGCGACGAGCGCGACGGCGCGGCGGTGCAGAATGTCGTGTACGATGTGGGCAAGGCGCATGCCTTCGATCCGCTGCGCGGCTGGTTCGCGGCGCTGTACGAAGTGCTGTTCGGCCAAAGTGCGGGCCCGCGCTTCGGCTCCTTCGCCGCCCTGTTCGGCACGAAGGAAACCGCCGCCATGATCCGCAAGGCGCTGGCCGGGGATTTCGTCGCCTGATGCGGCGGCTGGGCCTTCTCCTTGCGGTGTTGCTGTTCGCCGCCCCCGCACAGGCGCAGCAGCCGGTCTTCGACATGCATGTCCATCTGCATCGCGGCGAAGACTCGCTGCGCTCATACGAAGCCCAGCTCGCCACAGACAAGGTGCCGGTGACGGCGTTCGGCGCCATGTGGTTCGGCGGCCCGAACCAGGCGCTGGCCGGCGACACCGCGCGCATCCGCGCGGGCAATGACTCGATCATCGCCCTGGCGGCGAAGAACCCCAGGCTGCTGCCCATCGCCACCGTCCATCCCTATGACGGCGAGGCTGCGCTGGCCGAACTGCGCCGCGTGGCCGGGCAGGGCGTGAAGGTGCTCAAGATCCATCCCCACACGCAGAAGTTCGATGCCGCCGACCCGCGCGTGCTGGCGCTGGCCAACCTGGCCGGCACGCTCGGCGTCACCGTGCTGATGGACAATGCCAATATCCTGCCCGGCGACAGCGAAAAGCTGTTCAACCTGGCGCTGGCCGCGCCGAAAACCAACTTCCTCTTCGCCCATATGGGCGGGCTCAATTTCCGCTTCTGGAATATCCTGGCGGCGGCGCGCACGGCCGAAAACCTCTTCGCCAACAATATCTATTTCGACATTTCCTTCATGGTGACGCTGGTGGCCGGTTCGCCCATCGAGGACGAATTCGTCTGGACCATCCGCAATGTCGGGACGCAGCATGTGCTGCTGGGCTCCGACTATCCGCAGGCCTCGCTGGCGCAGAATCTGGCGGCGCTGGAAAAACTGAAACTCACCGACGCCGAGAAAGACGCCATCCGCTTCGGCAATGCCCAGAAGCTTTTCGGGCTGAAGTCTGCGCCCTGAAGCCTGGATTGACGCCGATGCGCGGGCACCGTTGACCATCCCAGGCCGTTTCTGATCGTTGCCTATTCTCTTATCCGGGGTAGATGGTCGGCGGCATTATACCGCTTCACAGGGCTGGAGCGCGCCTCGGAGGTGTACGCATTGACGCCAATGCCCAAGCTGACGCGCACAAAGAAACCCTCCGCGATAAACTCGCATACTTTCGCGCTGACAAGGGACTGTATCGCGCCATCGGAGGGAAGGATATTGCGAATGGCCTCTTCCTTGTTGAAGTGGAAGGTGTGACTGGTGTTCTGCGCGCCGCGCGCAATGGCTTCGCTTCGGCTGATGCCCTGTTCGCGCGTGAGCGCGCCTATCAGAAAGCCGGCGTCGTTGCAGACCCTTTGGGAGCGTCCGGTCTTTTCATCAATGACCGTGATCATCACCTGCGCCGTGTTGTCGAACGTGCTGTCCTTGAGCGCGGCGACAAAGTGATCGTGTTTTTGCAGCCGGGCGGGATCCGTCTGCCCATAAGCGGCGGAAGCCAGCAGGGCCAATGCCATGGCTGTGATGGGCAGGCGCATCATGCCTCCGATGGCGCTTTCCTGTGCGCCCGCAGACCTTATCATCCCTGCCTGCCGCACGCACAGCTGGCGTGTGGGATTGGCGGGGGATATGCGCGCGAATTCCTTTTTCCTTTCAACGCCGCGCTGGTGGACAGCGCGGGGAAATCTCCGCGTCCCTCTTTTTCCGCGGCAAATCCCTCCCACATGCCTTCTCGCCTGTTTCGTGCGGGGACGTTCCGGACCGTCTGAAACGTGAAACAGGCCGGCGTGCGCCGTGACAGGGGGTAACGAACCCTGCGCTGCGCAGGTCGCTTCGGGAATCCCTGGAGGCGTGGCGAGACGTACCCACGCTACCCCAGGCGGGAGCCGATCCCGGGTGTCCGGTTTGCTGCCCAAAGGGGGCAAGCCGGCGGAACCGTCCATGCGGCGGTTTCGAGTGGAAGCCGCTAGGCCATCGTGCGCGGGCCACGCAAGAACACTGGCAAAGCCTGAAGCGGTCGAAGATCGCCGGGCGGCGCAGTGCCGCGAGGCTCATGCAGACGCCCGCAAGGGCGTTGCCGCTCTGAAAAGGAGCGGACGAAACACTCCGGCCGCCTCGCGGCGATGCTCCGCCGTCCCCCGCTCTTTCGTGCGGGCGCGCAGCCACGCGCGCGCTCCTCATCCTGAGCCCGTCGCAGGATAAGGGCCTTCTGTCCGCCGCGCAGAGCTTTTTCGCCCGACAGGAAACCCTTCAATGCTTTCAACGTTTTCTCCCCACACAGGAAGGTTCCCTCATGGAAGAAAATCGCGACCAGACCAACCTTCCCCGGACCCGGGCGCAGAAATACCTGCGCTTCAAGCTGGAACCGCGCGATGCGGAACTGCTGGACCAGTTGAGCGAGCAGTATCGCGCGGTCCTTCTGTTCAATGGCAGCTATCAGGAATGTTCCGCGGCGCTCAACATCCCCATCGGCACGGTGCGCAGCCGCCTGCACCGGGCCCGTGCCGCACTGGAAGCCCTGCGCAACGGCCAGCCCGTGATGGACAGCCGCAACACCCAATTGAACTGACGGTCGAACCGCGGCGCCTACTGGCTGGCCCAGATGATCCGGTGCACGAACGCCACGTCGCCCAGCGCGAAGCTGCGATCCTCGAAGGCCGGGTTGAAGCTTTTCAGCTCGATGCGCTGCGCCGTCATGCGGCCCAGCTGCTTGGCCATCACTTCCCCCGCATGGGTCTTCACCACCACACGGTCGTTGCGGCGCAACGATCCGGAGGGCGACACCACGATGCGGTCGCCATCGCGATAGACCGGCAGCATGGAATCGCCGGTGATCTCCAGCGCATAGCAATGTTCGTCGGCCAGTTCGGGAAAGGCGATCTCCTCCCATCCCGATCCGGCGGGAAATCCCGCATCGTCGAAAAAGCCCTGGTTGCCCGCCTGGGCCATGCCGATCAGGGGCACCATGCGGGTGCTGCGCGCCGGGCTCTCGCTCACCAGCGCCACGAAATCCTCCAGGCTGGCGCCCGTGGCGGCCAGCACCTTGGCGATGCTCTCGGTCGAGGGCCAGCGCAGCTTGCCGCCCGCCGCCCGCTTCGACTTGTTGAAAGTCGTGGGATCCAGGTTCGCCAGCTTGGCCAAACCCGAGGGCGACATGTTATGCCGCGCGGCAAGCGCGTCGAGCGCGCGCCAGATTTGTAGGTGTGTCAGCATCGGCGGGCGTTAACTATTTTAAGAAATCAGTCCGGGATTTCGGTTATTATTCCTATGTCGGGCTTATAGGGCAAGGGGCACCACCCGTCTAGAGGGCAATCTAGGCAGGGTCTGCATCCTCTGGTTGGGGTAGAAGAGAAATGCTGGATTTCGGGACTGCCCTGCTGCGCCGCCTGCCTGCGGAAACCGCCCATGACCTGACCCTGGCGTTGCTGGCGAAGCTGCCGGTGCCCGCGCCGCACCTGGCCGATCCGCCCTGCCTCAAGGTGCAGGCGCTGGGATTTTGCGTCCCCAACCCCGTCGGCCTGGCCGCCGGCTTCGACAAGAACGCCGCCGTGCCCGACGCCATGGCCAGGCTGGGCTTCGGCTTCGTCGAATGCGGCACCGTCACGCCGCGCCCGCAATCGGGCAATCCGAAGCCGCGCCTGTTCCGTCTGGGCGAGGACCGGGCCGTCATCAACCGCATGGGTTTCAACAATGGCGGCATGGCGCTGGCGGCCGCCAATCTCAGGCGCCGCAAGGGGCAGGGGATCGTCGGCATCAATATCGGCGCCAACAAGGACAGCGCCGACCGCATTGCCGATTATCGCACCGCCTTCGACGCGCTGGCGGCGCTGGCCGACTATGTGACGGTGAACATCTCCTCGCCCAACACGCCGGGCCTGCGGGGCTTGCAGAACAAGGACGAACTCACCCGCCTCATCGCCACCGTGCTGGACGCACGCGGCGGCGCGGCAAAGCCGGTGCTGGTCAAGATCGCGCCCGACCTCGATGAGGCCGCGCTGGACGAGATCGCCGCCGTGGCGCTGATGAGCGGCATTGACGGGCTGATCGTCTCCAACACCACCATCGCGCGGCCGCCGCTGAAAAGCGCCCATGCGGGCCAAACCGGCGGCCTGTCGGGCGCCCCGCTGATGACGCCTTCCACCAGGATCCTGCGCGGCGTGCGCCAGCGTGTCGGCAGCAATCTGACCCTCATCGGTGCGGGCGGCATCGCCTCTGGCGCCGACGCCTATGCCAAGATCCGCGCCGGCGCGACGCTGGTGCAGCTTTACTCGGCGCTGGTGTTCGAAGGGCCGGGCCTGGTGGCGCGCATCAAGACCGAACTGGCGGCCTGCCTGACCCGTGATGGCTATGACAGCGTGGCCGAAGCGGTGGGCGTGGACGCCTAGTTCTCCAACGCCTTCTGGTAGTCCGCCCAGATGGTCTTGTATTCGCGGCCCAGCGTCTCCAGATAAGCCCAGCTATACAGGCCGCTGTCATGGCCGTCGTCGAACAGGATGCGCACGGCATAGTTGCCCACCGGCTCCAGCGCCGTGATCGTCACGGCCTCCTTGCCGCGCACGATCTGCTTCTGGCCACCCCCGTGCCCCCGCACCTCGGCCGACGGGCTTTCCACCCGCAGATACTGCGCCGCCAGCGCGAAGCGCGCGCCATCGTCAAAGGCGATGGTCAGCGTGTCGCGCGCCGGATTGAGCCGCAATTCCGTGGGCCAGCTCATGACAGCTCGGCCTCGTCCAGCGGCCGCGCCGCGCTGGCCAGCATCACCGGCACGCCTTCGCGAATGGGAAAGGCCAGCCCCGCGGCCTTCGACACAAGCTCCTGCCGCGCGGCGTCATATGTCAGCCGCGTCCGCGTCACGGGGCAGACCAGGATTTCCAGCAGCTTGGGGTCGGTGTTCATCGCAACTCAGTTCAGCGTCTGCGGGCCGAAATCCGACCGCGCCATTTCCAGGATCGCCACCAGGGTCGAAACCCGCGCATCCAGGCTGGGTGCTTCCAGCAAGGCCTGTTTTTCGGCGGGCTCGAAGGGGCACATCATCGTCAGCGCATTGACCAGCGCCTCGGGCGGCGCGCTGGTGACGCTTTTCCAGTCCGCCTGCAGGTCGCGGGTGTTGAGATAGGCCTTGAGCGCACCCATCAGCCGGTCGCGCGGGAAATCGCTGAAGTCATCGCCCTCCGCCATGTCGCCGGCAAAGGGGGAAAAATCACACCGTCCGATCCGGTAGGGCGCATCCGACGTCTCCTCGCCCACAAGGCGGAAGCGGCACAACCCCGCCAGCGTGATCAGGTAGCGATTGTCGTCGGTCTCGCGGAACGACACCAGCCGTCCGGCCGCGCCGATCGCCGACAGCCCAGGTTTGAGCACCTTGTCGGGATCCTCGGACGGCTGGATGATTCCGATCAGCCGGTCGCCCTTGAGCGCATCATCCACCATCTTCAGGTAGCGCGGCTCGAACACGTTCAGCGGCAGCGCCCCGCGCGGCAGCAGCACCACGCCGGACAGCGGAAAAAGCGGCAGGGTATCGGGAAGATCGCTGAAACTGTGAAACGGGCTGGGCATGGCGCGACTCTATCATCTCCCGGCGATGGAGCCGACAGGGGCTCCGGAATTCATGCTGGCCTGCACCTTCCAGGCATAGCGGCGGTCCTTCACCCAGACGGTGAGGTAATAGCCGCGGCTCAGGATCTTGCTGCCTTGGGTCACTTCCCAGCGGCCATCGGTCCAGCCCATCCGGCCATCCGGCGAAAGGGCGGCCGTCATCGGCTCCCAGCCCATGCGTCCGGCCTGGCGCCGTCCCCGCGCGCGAAAAGCCTGGGCGCGGCCCTGCACCGGCGCGCCGCCATCGGCGCCGAACAGCCGGGCATTGGCCGTCGCCATGGCCAGGAAGGCATGGGCGCGCCCCCGCGTCATCGACAGGCGCGAAAAGGCGCGATCCGCCGCCATCAACTCGCCCTGTCCCGCCAAGCGCGGCGCCGGTTGCGCTTGCGCGACCGCGCCCATCAGCACCAGGCAGGCGAACGCGGCGGCGGCCAGCCTCATGAGAACAGGATGGATGACAGCTTGCGCCGCGCGTCGATGGTGCGCGGATCGGTCGGTCCCATCGCCTCGAACAGGGTGACCAGGTGCTTGCGCGCCGCTTCCTCGTTCCATTTGCGGTCGCGTTTCACCAGATCCAGCAGCAGCGCCAGCGCCTCATCGCGCTGGCCTGCGCCATCCTTGGCCATCGCCAGGTCGTAGCGCGCCTGGTGGTCATTGGGGTTGGCCGCCAGTTTTGCTTCCAGCGCGTCAAAGGCGCCCGGCGGCGCAGCGGCGGCGCTGTCCCGCAGCATCAGCTCCGCCTCGACGGCGCGGATGGCATCGTCCGTGGCGGCGTCCGGGCGCACAAGTTGCAGGGTCGCCTTTGCCCGGTCGGCATCGCCGCCCAGCAGGTAGCAGCGCGCCAGTCCGGCCACGGCGGCAGGATGGCCTGGCTCATCCTGCAGCACATGACCATAGGCCTGCGCCGCGGTGGCAAGGTCGCCCGCTTCCAGCGCCTGCGCCGCGACGGCCAGAACCTCGATCGTGTGTTCCGGCCCGCCATGATCGTGTCCGCCGCCGCCGCCGGCCAGCTTGGTGACGAATTGCTGGATCTGGCTGTCGGGCAGGGCGCCCATGAAGCCGTCCACGGGCTGGCCATTGCGAAAGACGTAAACCGTGGGAATGGACTGGATGCGCAGTTGCTGCGCGATCTCCGGATTCTGGTCTATGTCCACCTTGACCAGCTTCACCGCACCCTTGGCATCATTGACTGCCTTCTCCAGCGCCGGCCCAAGCTGCTTGCAGGGGCCGCACCAGGG
>JAEZBK010000279.1 GCA_023427355.1 Pseudomonadota bacterium | reverse complement strand
CCTATGGCCCGTCCCCGGCGCAGGTCTTCGACATCCGCATTCCAGGCGGTTCCACCCGCGCCCATCACGCCGTGCTGATGATCCATGGCGGCGGCTTCCATTCCGGCTCCCGCCATGACGTGAACCCGGCGCTGGTGACGGCGCTCCTGGCGCGCGGCTATGCGGTGGTGACGGTGGATTACCGCCTGTCGGGGGAGGCGCTGTTTCCCGCCGCCGTCGAAGACATCTTCGCCGCCATGGTGCTGCTGCGCGACCGCGCGGACGATTGGAAGCTTACGGGCAAGATCTTCGTCTATGGCGAATCCGCCGGCGGCCATCTGGCGGCGCTCACCGGCACGGCCTTCAACGATGCGACCTTCCGCAAAAGCCTGCCCGGCAACAAGGGCAGCGTGCGCCCCGATGGCGTGATCGCGCTCTATCCGCCGGTGGATTTCGCCCGCCTGGACCCGATGCTGCGCGCGCAGGGCTGCGATGCGGCCGCGATCAACCATGGCGCGGCGTCGGGGGCGGAATCGCGCTGGCTGGGCGCCCCCCTCGCCACGCTTCCCGACAAGGTGCGCCAGGCCAATCCCGTCACGCACATATCGGGCTTCATGCCGGCCTTCCTGATCCAGACGGGCGCGCGCGATTGCGTGGTTGGGGCGGGGCAGGGCGGCATCCTGGCCGATGCAATTCGTGCCTGGAACCTGCGCGTGACGCACGAGGTGATGCCGGACGCGGGCCATGGCGGGGCGGCCTTCGAAAGCGATGCGAACATCGCCCGCATCATCGCCTTCCTCGACGATCACTGAATAAGAATTGGGCGGCGCCTTGGAGGAGAGGTGCGCCGCCCAGTTGGGGGAGAACTTTTAGATCAGTTCACAAGCTGCGGTCTTAGCCGCACTGCTTGAAGTTGTTGTCCGCGCAGCGCTGCGCCGCATTGTGCGCGGCGATCTGCTGCTGGGTGCTCATGCGGCTGGCCGCGATGTTGCGGTGCTGGGCTGCCTGCTGCAGGTTCTGCGCGGCGGCAAGGTCGAACCACATATAGGCGCGGCTCAGATCCTGGCGCACGCCCTGGCCATAAAGGTACATCAGGCCCAGGTTGAGCTGCCCGGCGGCGTTGCCCTGCGCGGCGGAAGCCGAGAAATAGGTCAGCGCCTTGGTGAAGTCCCGCGGCACGCCCTTGCCGTCGCGGTACAGGCCGCCCAGGTTGTTCTGGCCCAGCGACGAGCCGTTGGCGGCCGAACGCGACAGCCACTGCACAGCCAGGGGCATGTTGCGGGCCACGCCCTTGCCGTCCATGTACATGATGCCGATATTGTTCTGCACCGTGGCGTCGCTCTGCGAGAGGTTACGCCAGCTATTCAGGGCACCTTGCCAGTTCTGGCGCTTGTAGTGATTGGCGCCATCCTCGAACGGGCCGGCAAAGGAAGCGGTTGCGCCAAGCGCCAGCATGGCGGCGGCGGCGACGGTACGAGTCCAGAAATGAGACGTGATCATGATGGTTCTCCGGTTTTGCCGGACACCTTGCAGTGCCCGTGCCAACGCCCATTTCCCAGCCCAAACCGGAATACAAGCGTGGCTTTCACCACCTTAAGAGAAGCCGTCCTAAGAAAGCGCCAAGAGTTGCGGTTAACAGAATGCCAATCGTGTACCACAGTGCGACAAACAACGCCGCATCCTCGGTGCAGGTCAGCACATAGAGCAGCGCGCCCTCGCTCCCGGCAAACAATCCCGCGCTGGCGCCGGTCTTGGCAGCTTGTGTCGGCGCCAGGCGCCGCAGCGCCCACAAGATGGCGGCCAGCGCGGGCAGTGACAGAAACACGATCGTCAGCGCCGCGCGCGCCGCCGACTGTCCCATGGCCAGACCGGCAAGGTCCGCCCCGGGCAGGCGCAGCGCCGTGCCGGCATGGACGCCGATGAAGGCCACGCCCCCCGCCAGCGCCAGCAGCGGCGGCGCCAGCGCCGCTCCGGGCTTGCCCGCCCGCGCCACCAGCCAGAACCCGCCCCCCGCCAGGACGGCGGCGTACAGAAATTTTGTCCAGAATGCCCAACCCGCGACCGCTTCCAGCAGGTCTGCGCGCGGGCCTGCAACCAGCAACCACAACAATGCCGCACCCGCCAGCCCCAGACCGGCGGCCAGCATCATGCGCCGCTCGGTGAAGCGGCGCGGCACCGGCTCCAGGTCGGCGCAAAGCCGGGCGATCACATCATCCATGGATGGCCGCGACCTCGTCCTTCAGAAGTTGCAGCGCGCGATGCACGCCGACCTTCACCGCGCTTTCGCTCCAGCCCAGGCGGGCGGCGATGTCGCTGATGGTTTCACCGTCCAGTTTCACGGCGGTCAGCAGCGCGCGGCGGGCCTCCGGCAATTTGTCCAGCAGCCGCTCCACGTCGCGCCGCGCCGCCGCCGCTTCGGCCTGCGCCGGATCGAACAGCGCCAGCGCATCGTCCAGCGGGACCGCGCCCTTGCGATGGCGGCGATACGCATCCACCAGCTTGTAGCGCGCGATGCCATGAACCCAGGCGGTGAAGGGCTGCGCCGGATCATAGGTGGCGCGGCGGCTGTGGATCGCCATCAAGGTTTCCTGCGCCGCATCCTCCGCGGCCGCGGCATCCAGGCGGCGCGAAAAATATCGCTTCAGATGCGGTGTCAGTGCCGTCAGCAATTGGCGATACGCCACCGCGTCGCCCGCCAATGCACCGATCATCCAGCTGCGATATTCCGCTTCATGCGCGATCAGGTGATGTGTCTGGGTCATTCGGCCTCCCGCAGGTTACCGATATTTATGCCCGCTGATTGTAACCGGAAATGCGCCGCGCCGAATTGACGAACATCACCAAGAAGGAGCAACACCCATGAAATCTCTGTTAGGCATGTTAGGCATCACACTTCTGGCTTCGCTGGCGCTGGCGCTTCCGGCCTCCGCCGCCGAACACGGCAAGAAGCATGAGACGACTGCGGCCAAGCCCGCCGTGTCCAGCACGGTCGCGGCCCCGACGATGCCGGCGAAGAAAGACGCCAAGAAGCCGTAACGGCTCCGGGCTGTGGCGGCAGGCGTATGCCCCCCAACCGGCGCCTGCCGCTACTTGCCCGCGTTTTCCAGGATTTCTGCGATCTGGTCCTTGCCCTCTGGGCTGTGCATCCAGCCTTCGGCGGCAGCCAGGGTCGGAAACTGCATCGGCACGCGATGCGGCTTGTTGCGCTCGGGAATGGGGATCAGCACCTCGAAGGTGCCGGCAAAGCGCGCATCCTTGGTTTCGGCGGCATAAGGCGGCGCAAGCTGGGGCTTCTTGTTTCTCATGGCGGGCTTCTACCTTTTCTTCCGCCCGATGCCCAGCTTTTCCCGCCACAGCTTGGCCGGGATTTCCTCGATCCCGCCTGTGGCGAGCTGGCCAAGCTGGAACGGGCCATAGGATGTGCGGATCAGGCGGGCCACTTTCAGCCCCAGGCTTTCCATCACCCGCTTGACCTCCCGGTTCTTGCCTTCCTTCAGCGAAACGCTGGCCCAGGCATAGATTCCCTTGCTGCGCTCCAGATTCGCGACAATGGGGCCATATTTCACCCCGTCGATGGTCACCCCCGTCGCCAGACGGTCCAGGTCAGCCTGGCTCACCTTGCCGAACAGCCGGGCGCGATAGACCCGCGTCCAGCCCGACGCGGGAACTTCCATCCGCCGGGCGATCTCGCCGTCATTGGTCAGCAGCAGCAGCCCTTCGGAATTGAAGTCCAGCCGTCCCACCGACACCACCCGTCCAAGAGTGGACGGCAGGCTGGCAAAAACCGTCGGACGACCTTTTTCATCCTTGTGCGTCGTCACAAGGCCCGGCGGCTTGTGATAGCGCCACATGCGGGCGGCTTCCGGCGCGGCCAGCGGCTTGTCGTCAACCGTGATCAGGCTGGTCGCCGTGACATTCAGAGCGGGGGAGGCAATCACCACGCCATCCACCTTCACCCGGCCTTCCAGGATCATCTTCTCGGCATCGCGGCGCGAGCACAGGCCCGCGCGCGCAATCACTTTCGCTATGCGATCGCCGTCCGCGCCGTCGGCAGCCGGAAGCTCCGTGGTCGCCGCCGCCACGCGGCGTACCGGACG
>JAEZBK010000259.1 GCA_023427355.1 Pseudomonadota bacterium | reverse complement strand
CGCCCGAAGACGGCGCGGCGCTGCTGCCCCGGATCGCGGAGCATCTGTTGCGCGAAGTGGCGGAATGTTCCGGCGAGAAGAAAGCCGCGCTGGCGCCGCTGGTGGGGACGCTGGCGCGCGCAGGCTGGCGCTGGGCCGCCCCGCTGACGGCGATCGTGGGCGAGGCGGCGCATGGCTCGCCCATCGCGGGCCTCGAAATCTGGCGCGGGCTTGGCGTGTGGGAAGACGAAGCCCCGCCCGGACAGCCGGGCAGCCAGTCCGTGTCGCCTGAAGAAGCCACCGCGCGGCTGGCGCGGCTGGCGCATGAAACGCGCACGGAGCAGCAGGCTTATGCGCGCGCCGCCACGCACGCCTTCGCGCCGCGCGAGGTGGCGGGCGCGCCCAAGGTGGCGCTGCTGGAAGCGGGCACCGGCACCGGCAAGACGCTGGGATACCTGGCGGCGGCCAGCATATGGGCGGAGAAGAACGGTCCGGGCCTTTGGATCAGCACCTATACGCGCAACCTGCAGCGCCAGATCGTGCAGGAGATCGCCCGGCTCTATCCCGATCCGGTGGAGCGCGCGGAAAAGACGGTGGTGCGCAAGGGGCGGGAGAATTACCTGTGCCTGCTGAATTTCGAGGAAGCCGCCAAGCGCACGGCGCTGGCGCCAAGCCCCCGCAGCATCGCGCTGGGGCTGATCGCGCGCTGGGCGCTGTCGGGCGCCGATGGCGATATTTCGGGCGCGGGCTTTCCCGCCTTCCTGGCGGCGGCGATGCCGCTGTCGGCGGTCACCGACCGGCGCGGGGAGTGCATCTATGCCGCCTGCCCGCATTATCGCCAGTGTTTCATCGAGAAGGTGGTGCGCAAGGCGCGCACCGCGCCCATCGTGGTGGCCAACCATGCGCTGGTGATCGCGCAGGCGGCGCAGGACTGGCTGGCCACCGACGAGACCACCGATGCGCCCGCCGAGCGGCGGCTGCGCTATGTCTTCGACGAAGGCCACCACCTGTTCGACGCCGCCGACAGCGGCTTTGCCGCGCTGCTGTCGGGGCGCGAGATGGCGGAGCTGCGCCGCTGGGTGCGCGGGCCCGAAGCGCGCGCGCGCAGCCGCATGCGCGGCCTGGAAGAACGGCTGAAGGACCTGATCGCCGGCGATGACGCGGCGCGCCATGCGCTGGAGGATGCGGTGATGGCGGCCGGTGCGCTGGTGGGCGAAGGCTGGACGCAGCGGCTGGGCAACCCGCGCGGGCCGGGCGAGGTGTTCCTGGCGCTGGCCTACAACCACGTCCGGGCGCGCAGCGGCGACGCCGACAGCTTCTATACGCTGGAAGCCGAGCCGCATCCGATGGGCGAGGATCTGCTGGAGGCGATGCGCGACCTGTCGCGGGCGCTGAAGCGGCTGGCCGATCCGCTGGCGCAGCTGTCGCATTTGCTGCGCAAGAAGATGGCCGACAAGACGGCGCAGATCGAACCTTATACGCGCGCGCGGCTGGATGCGGCGGCGCGCGGGCTGGACCGGCGGGCCAAGCGCATCCTGCCCGCATGGGCCGCGATGCTGGAGACGCTTCAGACGGGCGAGGTCAATGACCAGTTCATCGACTGGTTCGAGCTGAAGCGCGAGGACGGCCGCGACAGCGATATCGGGCTGGAGCGGCACTGGATCGATCCCACCATCCCGCTGGCGGCGGAGGTCTTCGCGCCGGCCCATGGCGCGCTGGTGACATCGGCGACGTTGCGGGATTCGTCGGCAGATGACTGGACCGCCGCCGAGATCCGCACCGGCGCGGGCCACCTGCCGGAGCCGCCGCGCCGGGCGATGTTCGGCTCGCCCTTCGACTATGCGAAACAGGCGCGCATCTTCGTGGTGAACGACCTGCCGCGCCGCGACAGCCAGGCGCTGGCGGCGGCGATGCGCGAACTGTTCCTGGCGTCGGGCGGCGGAGGCCTGGGCCTGTTCACCGCCGTGCGCACCTTGAAGGATGTCGCCGCGCGCATTGCCGAGCCGCTGGCCGAGGCGGGACTGCCGCTGTATGCGCAACATTTGGATCGCCTGGACACCGGGGCGTTGGTGGACCTGTTTCGCGCCGAGGAAAATGCGTGCCTGCTGGGCACCGATGCCTTGCGCGACGGCGTGGACGTGCCGGGGCGCAGCTTGCGGCTGGTGGTGTTCGACAAGGTGCCCTGGCCCAAGCCGACCATCCTGCACAAGGCGCGGCGCGCCCGCTTCGGCAAGGGCTATGACGACCTGATCACGCGCTTCCGGCTGAAGCAGGCCTTTGGCCGCCTGATCCGGGGCAGCGACGACCATGGCTGTTTCGTGATCCTGGACGGGGCGGCGCCGTCGCGGCTTTTGTCGGGCCTGCCGCCCGATGCCCCGGTCAAACGGGCCGGGCTGGCCGAGGTGCTTGGGGATATAAGGGGCTTTTTGGGGACGCCAGCCGTGACCGGCCCGGCCACCCCACTTATAAGCGGGTGATGGCCCAGACCGCCCAGACCCTTGAAACCCCCTTTGGCCGTCATGCCAGCGGCATCCTGCCCAGCCATGTCCTGTCGCGGCTGATCGGCGAGGGCCGCGAGGTGCTGCTGGCCGAACCGGCGGCGGCCAACCAGATCCAGCCCGCCAGCATCGACCTGCGCCTGGGGGCCAAGGCGTTTCGGGTGCGCGCCAGCTTCCTGCCCGGGCCGCATGCGACGGTGGCGGAGCGGCTGCCTTCGGTCTTCATGCACGAGGTCGACCTGAGCGACGGCGCGGTGCTGGAAGCCGGCAGCGTCTATATCGTGCCGCTGCTGGAAAGCGCGGCCTTCAGTCCGGGGATTTGCGGCGCGGCGAATCCGAAAAGCTCCACCGGCCGCATCGACGTGTTCGTGCGGCTGATCACCGACCGGGCGGCGGTGTTCGACCGTATCGCACCGGGCTATCACGGGCCGCTCTTTGCCGAGATATCGCCGCGCACCTTCCCCATCCTGGTGCGCAAGGGTTCGCGCCTGAACCAGTTGCGCCTGCGCCATGGCGCGCCCACCGCATCGGATGCGGCGCTGAAAGAGCTGCATCTGCGCTCGCCCCTGACCGACACGACGCCGATCATCGATGGCGGGCTGTGTCTGTCGATCGACCTGAAAGGCGCGCCGCAGGACGGCGGGCGCATCGGCTGGCGCGCCAAGCGCCACACCGGGCTGATCGACGTGGACAAGCCCGGCGCGCTCGATCCCTGGCAGTTCTGGGATCCCATCATCGCCGATCCCGAAGGGCGGCTGGTGCTGGACCCGGACGAGTTCTACATCCTGGCCAGCCGCGAGCGCGTCGCCATTCCGATGGACCAGGCCGCCGAGATGGAACCGTTCAATCCGCTGGTGGGCGAGTTCCGCGTGCATTATGCGGGATTCTTCGACCCCGGTTTCGGGCTGGAGGCGGGACAGCCGCCCACGGCCCGCGCCGTGCTGGAGGTGCGTTCGCGCGAAGTGCCCTTCATCCTGGACCATGGCCAGGTGATCGGGCGGCTGATCTTCGAGCGGCTGACCGATCCGCCGCCGACCTCGTATGGCGCGGGGCTGGGTTCCAACTATCAGCGCCAGGGCCTGAAACTTTCCAAGCATTTCCGCGAGCCCTGACGGCGCGCGAACTGGAACCATTCCATGCCGGTGCGCGATTCTCCGGGGGCTGATGATTGGCCCGGTGGCGGGATTGTTGCGCCAAACACACAACCCCTTTCCAAAAAGCAGTTGTCCGGTGGCCCCATCGCAAGATGCCGTTGCGTAAGCCTGACAATGCGGCACAGTTAGGGCGCTGCGGATGGACGGTTTGGGGAAACCCCGCAGTGTTTGGGCCGCCGCTTTGGCGGAGGGCCTGAAGGTCCAATTAAAGGGGGCAGAAGTGAGGCGGCTACGGCGCGAAAGCAGCCGGCCGCCTCATGTTCTTCCGGGCCTCTTCCGGCGCACCAGATCGGCCAGCGCGAAGGGCAGGTAATAAAGCCCGATGAAGACAAAGCCGATCGCCACCAGTTGCGGGATGTACCAGGGCCAGTCGGCCAGCACGGTCAGCAGATTCTGGCCTGCGGGCTTGGCGCGCAGGAAGCCGTAATTGACGCCCAGCAGCCAATCCACCAGCCCCGCCGCCGCCAGATAGCCCAGGCTGGCCAGGGCCACGCGCGGCAGCGAGCGCAGATGGGGCCGCATGCGCGTGCCCAAGGTGAGATAGAGCAGCGCCGCGATGACGCCGCCATGCTGGATGAAGAAAGCGAAGAAGGCCGCGTCGGGAAAGCCGTAATAGACGGTGGGCGTGACCAGGCCTTGCAGCGTGCCGCCCAGGCCCCAGAAATAGCCGAGCTCGTAGGCGAACGGGTTGCGGGTGATGAGCGCGACCATCAGGGCCATCTGCGCCCAGTCGCACAGGTGCATCGGCAGGAAACGTTCGAGCGTCAGCTCCCCGCGCCAGGCATTGAGGCCGTACCAGAAAACCCAGCCACCCAGCAGCAGGAAGGCCAGCGCGGTGCGCGTGGCGCGGTCGGCCGCGCGGCCCAGATGTTCATGCCGCGCCACCAGCGCCATCGCCAGCGGCACCGCCAGCGTCAGCGCGATGGCCGCCAGGTGCGACGGTCCGAACGGGACGAATTGCGGCGACACGCGGGCCTCCAGCCGAAGTGGCGGCAGGCTAATGCAGATGCGCGGGGATTTTAAGAGCGTTCGCGCCCGGCATTGCGCCAGCGCGAGACGATCTGGTCGAGGCCCTGGCGGTCCATGTTGGGCGCCTTCCAGCCCTTGGAGAAGCTGGAATGACCGCTGCGCGGCACCACGCGCTTGCCGATATCGTCGAAGCGCACGCGCATCGGCATCGAGACGCCCTGCCCCAGCACCAGCGCCTCGCGGTCGCCCAGCAGCGGCAGAAACTCGATCAGGTCGGCCATGCCTTCATAGGTCGAGCCGCGGATCACTTCCTGGTCGCGCTCGGACGACAGGCGCAGCACGATGGCGGTGCCGCATTG
>JAEZBK010000216.1 GCA_023427355.1 Pseudomonadota bacterium | reverse complement strand
ATACCGATGTTACGATACATATTGAGCGGGGTTGTGCGGGCCATGGGAGTGCTCGATTACCAGCGATAGTGCGAGAAGGCGCGGTTGGCGTCGGCCATCTTGTGGGTGTCTTCACGCTTCTTGACGGCGCTGCCGCGATTGTTGGCGGCGTCCATCAGCTCACCCGACAGGCGGCCGGTCATGGTCGGCTCGTTGCGGGCGCGCGCGGCGGTGATCAGCCAGCGGATGGCCAGGGCGCGCGAACGGTCGGTGCGGACTTCAACAGGCACCTGGTAGGTCGCACCGCCGACGCGGCGGCTGCGGACTTCGAGGGCGGGAGCGACATTGCGCAGCGCCTCGTGGAAAACCTGCAGCGGATCCTGCTTGGTCTTGGCGGCGATGGTGTCGAAGGCGCCATAGACGATGCCTTCGGCGGCGCTCTTCTTGCCGTCATACATCAGGGAGTTCATGAACTTGGCGATGACGAGGTCGCCATACTTGGCGTCCGGGTTGATTTCGCGGCGTTCAGCGCGGTGGCGGCGGGACATCGTTCGTCTTCCTCTTATTACTTGGGACGCTTGGCGCCGTAGAGCGAACGGCGCTTCTTGCGGTCCTTCACGCCCTGCGTGTCGAGCACGCCGCGGATGATGTGATAGCGGACGCCCGGAAGGTCCTTCACGCGGCCGCCGCGGATCAGCACCACCGAGTGCTCCTGCAGGTTATGGCCTTCGCCGGGGATATAGGTCAGCGCTTCGAAGCCGTTGGTCAGGCGCACCTTGGCGACCTTGCGCAGCGCGGAGTTCGGCTTCTTCGGCGTCGTCGTGTAGACGCGGGTGCAGACCGCACGCTTCTGCGGGCACTCCTGAAGGGCCGGAACCTTGTTGCGCTTCGGCTTGGTGCCGCGCGGCTTGCGGATGAGCTGGTTGACTGTCGGCATTCCCACTTCCTCTTTGCAATCCGTCCGTGCACGGACAGGTATGCGAAAACCCAAAAACCGGACGCGAGGCGGCCGCCCCGGTCCGAACTTGCGGAGGACTGAGGGCTTTGCACCCTGAGTCGCGCGTCTAAGCTCTTTAAACTGGCTTTCCAGCAGCGTTTTTCGCCGAAATCGTCGAAACGGCCTGCCCTGAAAGGTGGCGGCTTATACCCAGCCATATTTGGGGGGTCAAGCGGCGAAAAGACAGGAAATTGCCGGACGGGGCGATACGCGGTAGTTGCGAATAATTCTCAACAATGCCAGCTTCACTTTGCGATCAATTCTCAACTGGAGCTGCAAATGACCGTTCATGTCCTGCCCCTCCCGGACGCCCGTCCCTGGCGGGCCGAGCTTCTGGCCAATTTGAGTACCCAGGAGCTCCAGGCCGCCTTTGCGGGTGAGGACCCGTCTGACTGGCTGCATGCCGCGATGATCAGCGGAATGGCCGGGGCACAGATTCGCCTGGGCCGCATGCTGCTGTCCGGCGAAGGCCTGCCCGTCGACCACCGGGCGGCTTTTGCCTGTTTCCTGTCGGCCGCCGCTTCGGGCAACGCCGAAGCCCAAAACCTGCTGGGCCGCTGCCATGAAAATGGCTGGGGCACCCAGCAGGACCTGGCGGCCGCCCGGCGCTGTTATAAAGTTGCGGCGGAAGGCGGGGACTATCGCGGCGCACACAACCATGCCTGCGCCCTGGCGTCCGATGGGTGCATCGCCGGTGCTTTGCATTGGTTCGAGAAAGCGGTGAAGGATGCCCCGCTCCCTGCCCGCGATGCCATCCTGATCGCGCTGGGCCATCACCCGCGCTGCGCCATACGCGCTTTTGCCCGCAGGGCCGCAACCTGAGACCGGTTGCACCCGGCGCCGTGACGTTCCTATAGTTCCCGCATGAAGGGACGGGTTCGCACCATGACCGGCCTGCTGGGCAACGCCAGGAAACTGGGCTTGCTGCTGCTGGCGCTGGCCTTCGGCCTGCAGGCCTATACCGTCCAGACCCACATCCATGCCCAGCTCGTCGCGCCTGCGGTGATGGTGGTGAACATGGATGGCGGCCATCCGCCTTCCGATCCGATCGACCCGCATACCTGCAAGCTCTGCCGCGAGATCGTCACCGCTTTTGCGGTGGTTCCCGCCGCGCCGGCCGTCCTCATCCTGTTCGACTGGGTGGCGCTGTCCGTTGCGCCATCGCAATTGCCTGCTGCGGCGCTCCCGCCGGAAACCGGCTGGCAGGGCCGCGCACCTCCCAAGCACTGATCTTCCCATCCTCGCGCGCGCGACGCGCTTCGATGCGTCCGCGCTTTGCTCGCAGGGATTTTCCCTGCCTTCCCGGATTTGGAGTTCAGTCCATGTTTCGTACCTCTTTGCTGTGTGGCGCCGCCAGCACAGCGCTTTGCCTCTCGTTCAACCCGGCCCTGGCGCAAAGCGCGCCCATCATGACGGGACGGGAAAATATCGTCGTCACCGCGCTGGGCCTTGATCGCGCCGTTTCGGACAGCGCCAGCCCAGTCATCACGCTTTCCGGCCGAGACCTGACGCATCAGCGCCAGGCCAGCCTGGGCGAAACCCTCGCGGGCCTGCCTGGCGTCAACTATGACAGCTTCGGCGGAGGCGCGAGCCGTCCGGTTATTCGCGGACAAGGCTCTCCACGCGTCCTGTCCCTCTCCGATGGCGGCCGTATCGACGATGCATCTTCGCTGTCACCGGATCATGCCATTTCGACCGAACCGTTGCTGCTGCGGGGCATCGAGGTGCTGCGCGGGCCCGCCACCCTGCTCTATGGCGGCGGCGCCATCGGCGGCGCCATCAACCTGCTGGAT
The DNA here is from genome assembly GCA_023427355.1 of Pseudomonadota bacterium. GTDB lineage: Bacteria > Pseudomonadota > Alphaproteobacteria > Micropepsales > Micropepsaceae > Rhizomicrobium. The sequence continues at coordinate 2,454 of JAEZBK010000216.1, read as the reverse complement.
GAAAAGATTCCGACCAGCATCCCGGAAAGCGGCTATGCCGGGGCCTTCGAGGGACGGCTGAGCCCTTCGGACAATGAGCGGACGGCCGTGGGCGGGATCACGCTGGGGCTGGGACCGTTCGCGCTGCGCCTGGAAGGGGTCACGCGCACGGCCGACGATTATGGCGTGCATCACGCGTTCGGCCCGACGCGCGTGCCGGGCACCTTTGCCGAAGGCACGGCCTATACCATCGGCGGCAGCTGGATCGGGGCCGATGGCTATCTGGGAGCCGCCTATACGAGCCAGCGCAGCCTGTATGGCATTCCCGGTCATAATCACGAATATGAGAGCTGCCATCCCCATGGCATCACCCTGCATTGCGGCTCTCATTCCGGTGACGATCACGATCATGTGCATGAAGACGATGCTGCCGTCGGTCCCGCGCCTGACCGTGCGGCCAACGTGCCCGTCACCAACATGCGCAATGAACGCATCGATGTGCGCGGGGAGTATCGCAACCCCTTGCCGCTGATCGAGCGGGTGAAGCTGCGCCTGGGCTTCACGGACTATGCGCATGACGAAACAGAAAATGGCGCGGTTGAGAATACCTTCACCAACAAGGCCCTTGACGCGCGCATCGAGATCACCCATGCCCCGATTGCGGGGTTGCGCGGCGTGTTCGGCTTCCAGAACAATGCCAGCGACGCCACCATCGTGGGCTCGGCACCGTTTCTGCCGCCCAACCGGACGGATAGCAGCGCGATCTTTCTGCTGGAATCCTTCGACCTGGGCGCGGTGCGCCTGGAAGCGGCGCTGCGCCAGGAATGGCAATCCATCGATGCGGGGCCCGCAGGCACGGCGGATCATGCGCCGCTGTCCATCTCGGGAGCGGCGGTGTGGAATGTGGATGACGGCTATTCCCTGGCCCTGTCGGTGGCGCGTTCCCAGCGCGCACCGACGGCGCAGGAGCTGTTCGCCAACACGGTACCGCCGTTCCTGGGCGTTCACCTGGCCAGCAACACCTGGGAAATCGGCACCCCCACCCTGGGCGCCGAAACATCCCATTCGGTGGACCTGACCTTCCGCAAGACCGCCGGCGACACGACCTTCACGATCGGCGGCTATCACCAGAGCTTCTCGAATTACATCTTCGCCGACACGCTGGACCGGTTCGAGGATTTCCGGCTGGTGCGTTATGGGGCAGCGGATGCGACCTTTACCGGCATCGATGGCGAGATCCGGCACCAGTTCACGCCGGGCTTCGCCGCAACGCTCTTCGGTGATTATGTCCGCGCGGAGCTGGCGGGCAATCTGGGGAATGTGCCGCGTATCCCGGCGGGCCGGCTGGGTCTGCGGACGGAAGGAAGGCTGGACGCTTTCTCAGCCGATCTCGAATTCTATCACGTGTTCCAGCAGTCCGATATCGCCGCCTTCGAGACCCCGACGCCCGGCTACACCATGCTCAACCTGACACTTTCGTATCACATCGACCTGGGGCTGGCGGATACCGACCTGTTCCTGCGCGCCAGCAACCTGACGGACTCGCTGGCGTTCAACCACGCATCCTTCGTCAAGGATGCGGTGCCGTTGCGAGGCCGTAACCTGGTCTTCGGCATACGCACGACATTCTGAGAATGAGGGCGGGGAGAAATCCCCGCCCTTCTTCGTTCAGGAAAACAGGTCGAAACGCTTGCCCGCGATGCGCGCTTCATGTTCCAGCAACCGGCGCTTGAGCGGCAAGCCGCCGGCATAGCCGGTGAGGCTGCCATCGGACCCGATCACCCGGTGGCAGGGCACAATCAACCCGATGGGATTGGCGCCATTGGCCGCACCGACGGCACGGGCAGAACCGGGACTGCCGATACGCTTTGCCAGCGCGCCATAGGATATTGTTTCACCGAAGGGAATATCCCGCAGCGCCTGCCAGACGATCCGATGAAAATCAGGCCCTTCCGCCCCCAGTTCGAAATCAAAGTCACGGCGCGTGCCTTGCGCATATTCATCGACCTGCCGCTGCACGGGGGCAAGTTTGCGGGCATTTTCCTCCGCCCCCGAATCCACCCTGGCCGCGCCACGCGCGCTCAGGAAAAAACGGATCAGGCGTCCTTCCCCATCTATCCAGGCGGCAAAGTTGCCAAACGGCGAAGTGATGACGGACCAATACCGCTTCATGCCGCGCTCCGCTTGTGCGCACGCCAGGCAGCGGGCGAAAGACCATGCCGCGCGATGAACTGGCGGTGAAAGGCCGAGTGCGCAGTGAAGCCCACGCGCAGCGCGATATCGGTGATGCGCAGCATGGTGGCGCGCAGCAATTCTTCCGCCGCATCCAGACGTTCCTGCCGCAGCCAGGCAGCGGGTGTCAGCCCGGTTTGGATCCTGACCAGGCGAGCCAGCTTGCTGGCGCTGATCCCGGCCGCACGGGCAAGCGCGGCAGCATCAGGGAAGGCTTCGAGATCGGCGCGCACGCGCGTGCGC
>JAEZBK010000202.1 GCA_023427355.1 Pseudomonadota bacterium | reverse complement strand
GTTCAGGACCAGTTCGTGCGCCATCTGTCTCTCCATGCGGTGCGGTATCTGCCCCAAGGACGGGTGCCCCCGCGGCTATCCGACAGCCGCAAGGGGATTTATTTTCCCTTGGCCTGTCGGGGCGGGGCATAGTGATCCGTCCTTAGAAGCAAGGAAAGCCCATGCTCTACACACTGCTTTGCTACAACAATGAAGATGTCGTCTGGTCCTGGACCAGGGAAGAAGACGATGCCGTGATGGCCCGCCTTTCGGTGGTGCATGAGAAGCTGACCCGCGAGGGCAAGCTGGGCCCGTCCTTGCGCCTCCTGCCCACGACGGCTGCCACCACCATTCGCGGCGCCCAGGATCTGGTGATTGACGGGCCGTTCGCGGAAACCAAGGAGCAGTTGCTGGGCTTCTACGTCATTGACGTGCCCGACCTGGATGCGGCGCTGGCGGTGGCCAAGGAGCTGTCCGACGCCAATCCCACAAGCTGCTATGAAATCCGGCCTGTCGCGCTCTATGTGCCCGAACAGCGGCCCAACGCGCCCACCGGCATGGTGCGGAATTACTGATGACCGATATCGCCTGGATCCATGGTGCTCTGACCGGTGCCCGGCCCCAGGTGATCGGGGCGCTGCTGCGCTATTTCCGCGACATGGACCGCGCCGAGGAGGCCTTCCAGGAAGCGTCCTTGCGCGCCCTGAAAAACTGGCCGCAGAACGGCCCGCCGCGCGATCCGGCGGCGTGGCTGATCCTGGTGGGGCGCAACGCGGCGCTGGATGGCGTGCGCAAGACCCAGCGCCTCACCGAACTTCCGCCCGAAGACATGCTCTCCGATCTGGAGGACGTCGAAACGCCGATGGCGGAGCGGCTGGACAACGCGCATTATCGCGACGACGTGCTGCGGCTCCTGTTCGTCTGCTGCCATCCCGACCTGCCTGCGACCCAGCAGATCGCCCTGGCGCTGCGCATCGTCTCCGGCCTCACCGTGCCGCAGATCGCCCGCGCCTTCCTGGTGAGCGAAGCGGCGATGGAGCAGCGCATCACCCGCGCCAAGCAGCGCGTCGCAAAGGCGGATGTGCCGTTCGAGGCGCCCGGACCGGTAGAGCGCAGCGAAAGGCTGGGCGTGGTGGCGGCCATGCTCTACCTGCTGTTCAATGAAGGCTATTCGGCGGGGTGCGACGCGGGGCGCAGGCCTCTGTGCGACGAGGCGATAAGGCTGGCGCGGCTGCTGTTGCGGCTGTTCCAGGCCGAGCCGGAAATCATGGGGCTGACGGCGCTGATGCTGCTGCAGCAGGCGCGCTTGCCCGCGCGCTTCGACGCGCAAGGGCAGGTGATCCTGCTGGAGGACCAGAACCGCCTGTTGTGGGACGGCAAGCTGGTCAGCGAGGGCCTGGCGCTGATTGACAAGGCGATGCGTCACAACCGGCCGGGCGCCTATCAGGTCCAGGCGGCGATTGCAGCGGTGCATGCCCGTGCCCGCACCGCCGCGGCCACCGACTGGGCCAATATCGACCATCTCTATGCGGTGCTCGAGCGCATCCAGCCCTCGCCGGTGGTGACGCTGAACCGGGCCGTGGCCACGGCAAAGGTCGCGGGGCCGCAAGCGGCGCTGGCGATGATCGAACCCCTGGCGGATAGGCTGTCGGGCTATTTCCATTTTTTCGGCGCGCGCGGGGCCTTCCTCCAGCAATTGGGCCGCCAGGCCGAGGCGCGCGCGGACTTTACCCGCGCCATCGCCCTGGCCGGCACGCCGGCGGAGGCCGCCCATATCCGCGCGCATCTGGATGGCTTGAAGGAAAAAGGCGGGGCCGGTGTCGGCTGAGGAAGGGTTGGCCCGTCCTTGGGCCATATAGGACGAAAGGAAACTGTCATGGCCGATGAGCCGAATTATGCGCCGCCCAAGGGTGGCGTTGTCGCCTATCTCACGGTGGAGGGCGCGCTGAAGGCGTCGGAATTCTACCAGCGCGCCTTCGGGGCCGAACAGGTGGGCCTGTATCCGCCGGACGAGCAGGGCCGCACCATGCATGTGCATCTCTACATCAACGGCAGTTCGGTGATGTTGAGCGACGCCTATCCGGAACATGGTTGCGGCTATGAAAAGGCGCAGGGCTTCAATCTCTGTATCATGACCGAAGAGGTCGATGGCGCTTTCCAGCGCGCTGTGGATGCCGGTGCCACGGCGGTGATGCCGCCGACCGACATGTTCTGGGGCGACCGCTACGCCGTGATCAAGGATCCTTTCAACGTCTCCTGGGCCTTCAACGGGCCGCAGAAGAAGTAGCGTTTATCGGCGGCGGAAGGGCGGAATATTCTCTTCCACCTTCCCGTCGCCATCGAGATAGCCATGTTTGCGCAGGTCCGGCAGGCACAGGCTGGCCGCAAGCGCGATGGTGCAGATGGCCGCGCCATACCAGAAAAAGGCATGCTCGTTCCCCGCCTGGCGCAACGACAGCGCCACGCTTTCCGCCGTGCCGCCGAACAGGGCGTTGCCAATGGCGTAAGGCAGGCCAACCCCCAGCGCCCGCACTTCGATGGGGAACATGTCGGCTTTCACCAGTCCCGCAATGGAAGTGTAGAAGGCATTGATGGTAAAGCCCGCCATCACCAGCGCAAAGGCCAGTATGGGCGTGCGCGTCGCCTCCAGCGCATAGAGCAGGGGCACGGCCAGCGTCGCCGCCAGGCCGGTAAAGAGCAGCATGTGCGCCTTCAGCCCGATGCGGTCGCACAGCATGGCAAACAATGGCTGCATCACCATGAAGCAGAACAGCGCCGCGGTCATGACCAGCGAAACGGTGGCCGGGTCCAGCCCGCCCGACAGCACCAGCAGCTTCTGCATGTAATTGGTGAAGGTGTAGAAATAGAGCGATCCGCCGCAGGTAAAGAGCGTGATGACGATCACCGCGCGCTTGTGGTTGCGCCACATCGCCTTCAGCGACCCGGCTTCCTTGCGCGCCATGCTGTCCCTTGTCGCCGTCTCGGTCATGGTCCGGCGCAGGATCAAGACGACGAATCCGCCCAGCGCCCCGATGGCGAAGGGAATGCGCCAGCCCCAGGCCCGCAACTCTTCCGGGCTCAGCACCTGCTGCAATATCGCCAGCACCAGCATCGCCAGCAATTGCCCGCCGATCAGGGTGACGTACTGGAACGAGGCCAGGAAGGCGCGCCGGCCCTTGTTGCCGACTTCGCTGAGATAGGTGGCGCCGGTGCCATATTCCGCTCCCACCGACAGGCCCTGCAGCATCCGTATCAGCAGCAACAGCACAGGCGCGGCGATGCCGAGCGTGGCATAGGTGGGAAGCACGGCCAGGAGCGCCGAACCGCCGCACATCAGGGAGACCGACAGCATCATGGCGTAA
>JAEZBK010000067.1 GCA_023427355.1 Pseudomonadota bacterium | reverse complement strand
CGATGGCGCGATCTGGTTCACCGATCCCACCTATGGCCGCATGCCGCATTATGGCGTGGAGCGGGCGCAGGAACTGGACTTCCAGGGCGTCTATCGCATCGCACCGGGCGGCGGCGCGCCCGAACTGGTGGTGGAGCGGGGCCTCTTCACCCAGCCCAACGGCCTGTGTTTCTCCCCCGACGAGACGCGGCTCTATATCAACGATACCGCCCAGTCGAATATCCGGGTCTATGACGTCGACGGCGCCACGCTGAAGAATGGCCGCGTCTTCGCCTCGGGCATCGCCGATCCCGACAAGCCCGGCTCGCCCGATGGCATGAAGTCCGACGCCGAGGGTAATATCTGGCTCACCGGACCGGCGGGCATCTGGGTCTACAACCCGCAAGGCACGCTCATCGGCAAGATCGTGGTGCCGGAATTCGCCGCCAACCTCGCCTGGGGTGGCGAAGACTGGCGCACCCTGTTCATCACCGCCTCGACCTCGCTGTTCGCGCTCAAGACCAAGGTGGGGCCGCGCCGCGAGCCTTACATGGCCTGAGGGAGGCGCCCATGTTCGTGCTGCATGTCGGCATCCAGGCAAAGGACGGGCAGGGTGCTGCCCTCGAACAGGTGTTTGGCGGCACCTTCAAGGCCGCCATCACCGCCCAGCCTGGCTTCCAGGGCGTTTCGCTGCTGCGTCCCGATGATGGCGCGGATTATCTTCTGTCCATCGCCTTCACGGACCAGGCGCTGCAGCAGCAATGGGTCGCCACCGACCTGCACAACCAGGTCTGGGCGCAGATGGAAGCGCATTTCGACGGCTATTCGCTTCGCACATTCACCGCGGTCTGACCCGCATACCGCTGCAAGGAACACAAGGCATGAAAACGATCCTGAAGACCGTCGCGCTCTGCCTGATCGGCGCATCCCTGTTCCTGGCCCCGGCCCAGGCCGAAACGTCCAAGAAGCGCATCGCCCTGTCCAACAACTATGCCGGCAATAGCTGGCGCCAGGCGATGCTGGGCAGTTACGCGCGCGTCGGCAAGGCGGCGGTTGCCGCAAAGACCGTCGCCGCCGCCGATGTCTTCACCACCGCCGACCGCGCCGTGCCCACCCAGGCGGCGCAGATCCAGAATCTGATCCTGCAGGGCTATGACGCCATCGTGCTGAATGCCGGTTCGCCCAATGCGCTGAACGGCGCGGTACGCCAAGCCTGCAATGCGGGCATCGTGGTGGTCTCCTTCGACAGCATTGTCACCGAGCCCTGCGCCTACCGCATCACGGTGGATTACGACGCCATGGGCCGCCAGCAGGCTGCCGAGCTGGCGCGCCTGCTGCCCAAGGGCGGCAACCTTCTGGAAATTCGCGGGCTGGCAGGCACCTCCACCGACGCCAAGATCCATGGCGGCATCATCGAGGGGCTGAAGAAATTTCCGCAGTTCAAGATCGTCCGCTCGGTGACGGGCGATTGGGACCAGACCACGGCGCAGAAGAATGTCGCCTCCGTGCTGCCCTCGCTGCCACCCATCGCCGGCGTGGTCACGCAGGGCGGTGACGGCTATGGCGCCGCCCAGGCCTTCGCCGCCGCCCGCCGCCCGCGCCCGGTCATCATGCTGGGCAACCGCCAGGACGAACTGGCCTGGTGGCAGCAGCAGAAGGCGCAGGATGGCTATCGCACCTGGTCGGCTTCGATTGCGCCGGGCATCTCCTCTTTCGCCTTCTGGGTGGCGCAGCAGGTTCTCGACGGCAAAAAAGTCCCCAAGGACATCACGCTGCCCTATCTGGCCTTCACGCAGGACACTTTCGAAGCCGCGCTCAAGACCATCCCCAAGGGCGGCGTCGCCAGCCGCGACTACACCCAGGCCGAGGCCATCGCGGCCATCACCCGGAAGTGACGGGCTCCGCCACCCCCATTGTCAGCCTGCGCGGCGTCGAAAAGCATTTCGGCGCCGTTCGCGCGCTGACGGGCATGGACCTGGATGTGGCGCGGGGCGAATGTGTCGGCCTGGTCGGCCATAACGGGGCAGGCAAATCCACGCGGATGAATGTGCTGGCGGGCGTTCTGGCCCCCACGCACGGCCATATCGCCATTGCCGGCCATGCCCAATCCGCCTGGTCGCCGGCCCGCGCCGCTACGCACGGCATACGGTGCGTCTTCCAGGAATTGTCGCTCTGCCCCAATCTCACCGTGGCCGAAAACACGCGCCTGGTGCATCCCTCACTCAAGGGGATAGGCTGGCGCGCCCGCGCCGCGCGCCTGATCATCGACGGGCTGGACGAAATCTTTCCGGGCCATGGCATCCATCCTGCGGCGCAGGTGCAGGATCTGTCGCTCGATCGCCGCCAGATGGTCGAAGTCGCCCGCGCCTTCACCGTCACGGACCAACCCCTGGCGCTCATCATTCTCGACGAGCCGACATCGTCGCTCGACGCCCACACGGCGGGGCAGCTCCTGGCCCATATGCGCCGCCAGGTCGCGCAGGGACTTGGCGTCATTCTCATCTCCCACATGCTGGGGGAAGTGCTGGCCCATTGCGACCGCATCCTCGTGATGCGCGATGGCGCGGCGGCTGCCTCGGCGCCCGCCGCGCAGTGGGACCGCGCCCGCCTGGTCGCCGAAATGGGCGGCGCGGAAAAACATGCCGCCGCGCCCGCGCCATCGGCATCCCGCGCCACTGCGCCGCTCCAGGTGCGCGCCGGCTCGCTCACCGCGCACAAGGGTGAGATCATCGGTCTGGCAGGGCTGGCTGGCCATGGCCAGACCGCGCTCCTGCGCGCCATCTTCGACGCCGCTCCGCACGGGCGCGGCGACATCGCCGTGGAAGGCCCGGTGGCGCTGGTGGCGGGCGACCGCCAGCGCGACGGCGTCTTCCCGCAATGGTCGATTGCCCGCAATATCACGCTGCGCTCGCTGCCCGCGCTCAAACAGGGCCCGCTCATCGCGCCCGCGCGCGAGGCGGCGCTGGCGCAGGAATGGCAGCAGCGCATCGGCATCCGTACGCCCGACATGGACAATCCCATCCTCTCGCTTTCCGGCGGCAATCAGCAAAAGGCGCTGTTCGCCCGCGCGCTGGCATCCGATGCGGCCATCATCCTGATGGAC
>JAEZBK010000127.1 GCA_023427355.1 Pseudomonadota bacterium | reverse complement strand
CAGCAAGACCGGGCAACAGGCCCTGCGCTACCGGCGCGTTCACCGCCAGGATGATGGCATCCTTCATGCCGGTGGGAATGGTGGCATCGGGAAATTCCAGCGCGCGGGCCGCGCGCCCGGCGATGGTGAAACCGCGCAGACGGGTGCCCAGATGCACCACCGCACCCCTGGCTTCGAGGTATTTCAGCGCCGGATCCACGAAAGCGGCGGCCAGCGTGGGATGGGCGATGCGCGGCCGGCTGGCTTGCCCGCCCCTGGCCAGGCTTTGCCGGATCACCGAACCGGCCAGCGCCGCGGAAGCCGTTTCGGCTTCGGTGTTGAGGGCCGAGACGAGAAATGGCTGCATCAGCCGCCGCCACAAGGGGCCACGGTCGGTGACGGTCTGGCCGATGGTGGCCTTGCGGCCGGCCCAAAGCAGCTTGCCATAGGCGGCGTAATCGGCGGGCTTCGTGCCGGGCACGCGGCGGTTGCCAGCAAAAACCCAGGCCGGGAACAGACCGTCGCTCAGCTGCAGGCGCCAGCGCAGGTCATCGCGCAGATCGACAAAATCCACCACCGCGTGATCGGGGCCGATCAGGGCATCGTGGGCGCCGATGCGCTGGAGGTAGGCCTGCACCGCGCGGTTGCCCGACAGGACCAGGTGGTTGCCATTGTCGATCACCGCACCGATGGCAGGGTCGAAATAGGAACGGCAGCGGCCACCGGCTTGCGGCCCCGCCTCGAACAGGGTGACCGGCACGCCCCGCATGGCCAGCGCGGTCGCCGCCGCCAGCCCAGCCACGCCAGCGCCGATGACATAGGCTTTACCCGAGGCCATGCTTCACGACGAGCATCAGGAGCCGCCACTTGCTCAAGGACACGCGATGGCGCGGCGCGGCGAAGCCCGCCTTCTCGTTCACCGCCAGGATTTCCGAATAGACCGCCCCCATCAGCGCCGGGGTGGCAATGCGGCCTTTCGGCCGGCCCTCCATGATCTTCCTGGCGGCGGCATAATGGGTGTGGGCCAGCGCAGCCACCTTGCGGCAGACGCCATCAATCTGCGGCTGGTTCACGATCCAGCGCGGATCGAGGGCGCGGGCACAATCCAGTTCATAGAGATATTCGCGCGGCAGATAGAGGCGCCCGATGGCGGCATCCTCGTCGATGTCGCGCAGGATGTTGGTGAGCTGAAGCGCACGGCCCAGGTGATAAGCCAGATCGAAGCCCGGCCCCTCTTCCATGCCGAAAACCTTGATGGAGAGGCGCCCCACGGCGCTGGCGACACGATCGCAATACAGGTCGAGAGTCGCAAGGTCGGGGGCGACAATGTCTTCGGCCACGTCCATGGCCATGCCATCCAGGATGGCGATGAAATCTTCCTGGCGCAGGCCATATTTCGCCACGATGGCCGACAGGAACTGCGCCTGACCGGCGGGCTGGCCGCGATAGAGGGCGGCAATATCGTCGCGCCAGCCATCCAGTTTCCTGCGGCGCTCCTCGCGGGTGCCGATACCGTCATCGGCAATATCGTCCACCTTGCGGCAGAAGGCGTAGATGGCGAACATCGCCTCCCGCTCGGCCTCGGGCATCAGCCGCATGGCCAGGTAGAAGGAACTGCCACTGGCCTTTTTCTTCACCGCCGCAGCCTGGGGCGCATCCAGCGTGCCGGTCATGGCCGCCCCATCAGGCGGCGGACCGCGAAAAGCGGCAGCCGCGGCAGGAACAGGCGCGCGACGTCGAACTTGGAATGGTGCACGGGCTCACAGAGCGGATCGCGGCGCATCAGCTTGGCATTCAGATCTTCGGCGAGGGTTTGGATGAGATCCACCTCCAAGGCAAGCCGCGCGTTGCGGATGCGGCGGGGGAATATATGGGATTTTTCCAGCAATTGCGCGTTTTTGGCCGCCAGGCCGTGCAGGACCGCCTTCAGGGCGGGGCTGGCCTGCGGCGCGCCCAGATCCGCGACATCGGCGCCGGCAGCGGCCAGGGCGTCGCGCGGCAGGTAGACGCGGCCGAGATTGCGCCAGTCCTTGCCGCAATCCTGCAGATGATTGATCACCTGCAGCGCGGCGCACAGGGCATCATTGACGGGCCAGAGATCTTCGCTTTCGCCATGCACCGCCAGCACGAAGCGCCCCACCGGCATGGCGGAATAGCGACAATAATCCAACAGGTCGTCCCAGTCGGCATAGCAATCCTTGGTAACGTCCAGCCGGAAGGCCGTGAGCAGGTCAAAGGCATGGACCGGCGAGAGGCCACGGTCTGCCAGGCTCGCGCGCAGCCGCACGCCTTCTGGCGAAGCGTCGCTTTCACCGGCCAGGGTGGCGCGCATGTCTTCCAGCAGGCGCAACTTTTCCTCGGCCGTGGCCGTGGCATGGTCGGCGATATCGTCGGCGAAGCGCACGAATTTGTAGAAGGCCATCACGGGCGGCCGGAATTGCGGCGCGATCAGTTTCGAGGCGACCGGGAAGTTTTCGCCCGTGTGATCCTTGCCAGACTGAAGCGCGCTGGCCTGTTGCAGAGGCGTACTCATGCTTCGCTCCGCGCCGCGCTCTGGGCGCGGCCTTTCCACATGCCGCCCCTGCCCTGCCAGTATTTGATGGCCGAATCCAGGGTGAAGAAGGCATAGAAGCCCGCGATGATGGGCAGGGTGAAGGCCCAGAGCGGCGACAGGCGGTAGTAGCGCAGGATGGGCTGCATCATCACCACCATGATGATGCAGGCAATCCAGCCGGCGATCTGGGACGGGCCGTTGGCGAACTGGGCGACGGCGGGCGGCGCCAGATAGACCAGCACCAGGCCCGCCAGCGTACCGATTAGTTTCAGAAGCGAATAATCCAGCTCGGCGAAGGCGGAGCGCGCCACCATGCGCCGCACTTCCGACAGCTTTTCATAGGGCCGCAGGGACACGGCGCGGTTGGACAGCCCAAGCCATATGGGACCCTGCCCCTTCATCAGTTTTCCCAAGCTGACATCATCGATGATGTTGCGGCGGATGGCTTCGATGCCGCCCACAGCCTCCAGCGCGTCGCGGCGCGCCAGCATGCAGCCGCCCGCCGCTGCCGCCAGCTTGCGCCGGGGATCATTCACCGCGCCGAAGGGATAGAGCATGGCGAAGAAAAAGACGAAGGCCGGGATCAGGAAATGCTCGACCAGCGTGCGGGCAGACAGTTTCGCCATTTGCGACGTAAGGACGAGCCCGCCGGATTCGGCACGGGCCACCAGCCGGGCGAGATTGTCGGGCGCATGGGCGATATCGGCATCGGTGAACCATACATAATCGGGCGCCCTGTCCCGCGCTGCTTCCAGCCCCTGGTGCATCGCCCAGAGCTTGCCCGTCCAGCCCGGCGGGCGGGCAGAGCCATTGAGGACGGTAACATTGCCGCCGCTCAGGGCGCGGGCGGCGATGGCGGTGCCGTCATCGCTCTGGTCGTCCACCAGAATGATGTGGAATTCGCCTGCATAACTCTGTGCGATCAGGCTGCCGAGCGAACGGGCAATGACGTCGGCCTCGTCACGGGCCGGCACGACCGCCACCACCCTGGGCCAGGCTTCGGGTGCAGGCAGGCGCTGGTCGGCGTCGCGTTCGCGAAACAGCCAGAACAGGCTGCGCCCGAACGCCAGATGCAGCCAGATAAGCAGCGGGATCACGCCGAAGACGAAACCGGCGATATTGTGCAGCGGCCAAAGCAGCAGGTCCATCATCGCAGGTATCCGTTGCTGCCGAACCAGGCCAGTGCATCTTCCAGGCCCTTCCCATAGGGCCGGGCTTCATAGCCAAGCTCGGTCTTGGCCTTTTCCCAGGAGAAGAACATGCGATAGCGCGACATGCGCAGCGCATCGGCGGTGAGGAACGGCTCCTTGCCGGTAAAGCGGGCCACGGCTTCGGCGGCATAGGCCAGCGGGAACAAGGGGGCGCGCGGCAGCTTGAGGCGCGGCGCCTTGCGGCCGACCATCGCGCCGATATCGGCCAGCATGGCTTCGAGCGGCACATCGGTCCCGCCCAGGATGTAGTTTTCGCCGATGCGCCCCCTTTCCAGCGCCAGGAAATGGCCTTCGGCCACATCCTCGACATGCGCCAGATTGAGACCAGTATCGAGGAAGGCGGGCATCTTGCCATTGGCCATCTCGACGATGATGCGACCCGTCGGCGTGGGCTTGATATCGCGCGGGCCGATGGGGGTGGAAGGCGAAACGATCACGCAAGGAAGCCCTTCCTCGGCGATGCGGCGTTCGACCTCGCGTTCGGCCAGCAGCTTGGAGAGCTTGTAGGCGCCGATCACCGTGTCGGGCGTGTGGCGCGAGGTCTCGTTCACCGCCATGCCGTTGACCGGCTTCAGGGCGGCAACGGAAGAGGTGTAGATAATACGCTCGACGCCGGTGGTTTTCGCCGCGCCCATCACCGCGCGGGCGCCTTCCAGATTGTTGCGGGCGATCTCGTTCGGATCCCGCGCCCAGAGCCGGTAATCGGCCGCGACATGGAAGAGATAGCGCACGCCATCCAGCGCGCGGGTCATGGAGGCCTCGTCCCGCATGTCGCCGGTGACGGCCTCGACATCCAGGCCCGCAATATTGGCATGGTTGGCGGCGGCGCGCATCAGCACCTTGACGCGGAATCCGCGCGCCATGGCGGCGCGGGCGACGGCGGCGCCGACAAAGCCGGAAGCGCCGGTGACCAGGACGGTGTCGCTCATGGCTGGGCACCCCGCAACGCAGCGCGGCCCTCTATGGACTGCCAGTAGAGCAGTGCCGGCACGCCCAGAACGATTTCGCGCGCGCGCTTGAGCAGCGACACCGCGATACCACTTTCGGCCGGCAGGCCGAACAGCACCGCCAGCGCGGCATAGCCGCCTTCCTGCACGCCGATGGCGGCCGGCACGAAGACCGCCATGGAACGCAGCGTGCAAAGCAGGGCTTCCAGCGCCATGGCTTCGATCAGCGAAATCCGAACACCCACGAGGTGGAAGGACAGCCAGGTTGCGCCGCCCGAAGCGAACCAGCCAATCAGATGCCAGAAGGCCGATGCCGCGAGGTGGCGGGGAGATTCATACAGTTCGTGGATCGCCTGGCGGAAGGAGAACCCATCCTTCACCTTGGGGAAGAAGCGCGCGGTCATGCGCTCGAGAAACCCCGCGCCGCGCTTTTGCAGCACGACCATGGCGGTGATGGCGGGAATGGCCAGCACCAGCGCGCCCATGAGCGTGGGCAGGAGCGTGCCCATGTCGCCCTGCCCGCCCAGGACCGAGAGGGCGACGGCAAGGCCAAAAGCCAGGAAGACCACCTGGGCCATCGCCTCGGTGGTGTAGTCGACCGCCACGGCGGCAGCGGCATAGGCGCTGTTCATGCCCTTGACGATCATCAGGCGTGCGCCCGCCACCATGCCGCCAATGGGCGAGAAAGGCGACAGGTCGCCGATGGAGTCACGCACCAGCCTGGCGATGAAGAAATCCTGCAGCGGCGGCCGGTTGGGGCGCGGCAGGATGCAGGCCCAGGCGAAGGATGCGATCAGCAGCATCGCCGAAGCATAGAGACACAAAAGCGCCAGGCCACCGAAGCCGGCTTGGGCGACCGCACCCCATACCGCACCGAAACCCACGGCCCAGACGAGCCAGATGGCGGCGACAAGGCCCGCGAACAACGCGATGAGAACGCCCCACTTCATCTGCTTCACGACGATTGCGCGCCCGGCGCGGCCAGGATTGTGGTCTGAAAGAAAGGGTGCCAGTGACGGGACACACGCGTCAGCCCAGGCGCACGGCAGAAAGCCGCGTCTATGCGCCGCGACAGGCGCGTGGCCTTATCCCAGCCGCCCTTGAAAAGATGATTGCTGAGGATCACGACGCCGCCAGGTTCAAGCAGCGCCGCAACGCGCGCGGCCACGTCATCCAGCGCCGCATCGCTCGTGGCGGGCAGGTAATAGAGCGTGTCCATGATGGTGATGAGATCGAAGCGGCCATCCAGCAGGCCCGGCAATCCGGCGATGTCCCCCTGCTGGAAGGCAAGGTTGGAGACCGCGCCATGACGGGCGCGGGCGCGCAGCACGGCGGACTGCGCCACATCCAGACCCAGCACATTTTCGGCCCGCTGCGCCAGGAGGCGCGACAGCGTGCCGAGCCCGCAGCCCAGATCGAGCGCACGGGCGTAATGGCGATCCGGCAGCAGCGCCATCACGGTGCGATACTTGCGATCCTGGTATGTCAGGTGCGGATTGAGCGTATCCCAGGGATCGTCGCTGCCGTCATAGAGCGCTTCGAACGCCGCATGCTTGCCATGATCGGCTTCCAGCGCGGCGATGCGCGCATCGGTCTTGCCGCCCGCAATGAGCGTCCAGAAATCCTGGGGTGTGACAACATAATGGGACATGCAATTCCACAGCCGCGTCGCGGGCCCGGCATGGCGCGGCGCCTGCTGCGGGCCGATCGGCGTCATGCCGGTTTCTTCTTCGGGCCGATGAATTTCAGGGCAAGCCGCGCCATGAAGGGCACGAAGCGCGGCTGCTTGAGGCGCGGATCGAAAATGCCCAGGCGGCGGTCATTCTCGGCGACACAGATGGCGATCAGTTCGCCCACATTGATGTCGGCGCCCAGCTGTTCGGCTCCGTTCACGGTAAAATTGTTGTCCTGCTGGCCGTTGCCGACATCCTTGGCGATGCCGATTCGCTCCCAGATCAGGAAAATCCAGACTGCCAGGACCTTCAACTCGAACCAGGGCCGGCGCCAGAAGGGCATGTTGCGGCGATGCCAGGCGATCCAGTTGACGAAAAACAGGATGTGGCGGCCTTCCTCATGCACGACCGGCTCGAAGGTATCCACCAGTTCAGAGGGGAAATAGCCCGTATCCTTCGCCGCCTTGAACAGGCCGAAGGCGAAGAAGCTGTCAATGCACTCGCTATAGCCGGTGACAAGGAACGCCCATTCCGGATCGCGGGGCGGCGCAACCACCGGCTCAGGCGCCAGCTTGATGCCATAGGCTTCGACCATATTGGCCAGGACATGACGGTGGCGCTTTTCCTCGTAGCCGTCCAGCGTCACCGCCTTCTTCAGCAGCGGGTCGCCGATCATACCGGCATAGGTGGCGACATTCATGCTCGCCTTGTTCTCGGTCTGCACCGCGATATCCCAAATGGGTAGCGAGGTGATGCGGCGCGCGGCATCCTCCGAAAGGACTGGCCAGTCCAGCACGCGCGGGCGATAGGGATTGTGGGTATCGAGCAGCGTCTTGCAGAAGAGCCGCTTGTGCTCTTCGGATCCGATGCGGATCGGCCCATCGGCCGGCCAGGCGCCGGTGGCTTCGGTCAGTTCGGGCGGGATGCTGAACGCGTGGCTGCTCATGTCGGCCCTCAATCTATCGGAAAGTCGCAAAAGCCGCCAAGGCGAATGCCTCGGCCTTGCGTTGCCGCAATGACAGCGGGATCGAGCAGGGCGGCGCGCTCTTGCGCATAGGCATAGCCGGGAGCACAGCCGGGATAGGGGCCAGTGGCCGGATGCAGGTAGATTTCCGTGAGGCCCTCGGGGAGGTTTTCCACAATGCCCTGGAGGCGCGGGGCCGTCATCGCCCCGGACCAGGCCAGGCCGAACACGGCGTCAGGCGAGGCTATGCCCGCGCGGGCGAAACGACGGCGCAACCCCTGGGCGAAGGGCCGCGTCAGGGCCGCGACAAAGGAGCCTTTGTACGCCCCGACCCGTGCCAGCGTTTCTGTGGGCTCCAGCGGCACCCGCGCCGCCTTGAGGCCGAAATCGCGCCCGATGGAGAGCATCAGCGCGGCAATGGTCGGATGCAGGTGAAAATGCTTGTGCGCATTGACGTGATCCAGCGGCAATCCGGTGGCGCGAAAGGCTTCGAACTGCGCAGCGATCTCGCTGGCGAGTTGCCTCTTCACATGGGGCAGGAAGAACATTGCCGCCCCCGCGCGCGCCATGTCGGTGCGGAAATTGCCGCTACGGTCCACCAGGTCGGGCACCCGTGATGCGGGCAGGACTGGTTTGCCTTCGACCAGCACCAGATGCAGCCCCACGCGCAACGAGGGCGTGGCGCGCGCCCGCGCCACCGCATCGGCGGCAGCCGGAGCCGCCACCATCAGGCTGGCGGCGGTGAGGATGCCATTGGCGTGGGTTTCCAGAACGGCGTCATTGACTTCGGCGGATGCGCCGAAATCGTCAGCCGTGACGACCAGACGCTTCAAGACGTCAGGCAGCGTTCTGGTTCTGGCGATCGCGCAGGAACTGGAAGAACTCCACGCCCTCACGCAGGCGGCGCTTCATCATGCCTTCCTGCGTGACCATTTCCTTGACGATGGCGCCAATCTTGGAGGGACGGAAATAAAACTGGCGGTAGAAGGTCTCCAGTGAGTCGAAGATTTCCTTGTGGCTCAGATGCGGATAGTGCAGCGGCGCGATCTGGATGCCGTCATCGGTCACCAGTTCGGCGTTGGCGGCATCAAGCCAGCCATTCTGCACCGCCTGATTGTAGAGGAAGGTGCCCGGATAGGGCGCGGCCAGCGAGATCTGCACCGTGTGCGGGTTGATGCGCTTGGCGAATTCGCGGGTCTCGCGCATCGTCTCCAGCGTCTCGCCCGGCAGGCCCAGGATGAAGGTGCCGTGAATCTGGATGCCCAGGGAGTGACAATCCTTGGTGAACTGTTCGGCCACCTCGATGCGCATGCCCTTCTTGATGTTGTGCAGGATCTGCTGGTTGCCGGATTCATAGCCGACGAGCAGCAGGCGCAGACCGCCATCCTTGAGCTTCTTCAGCGTAGAGTAAGGCACATTGGCCTTGGCATTGCAGGCCCAGGAGATACCGAGCTTGCCCAGTTCGGCGGCGATGGCTTCGGCGCGCGGCAGGTTGTCGGTGAAGGTGTCGTCGTCGAAGAAGAATTCCTTGGTCTGCGGGAAGGCCTTCATCGCCCACTTGATCTCTTCCACGACATGCTGGACCGAACGGGTGCGGTAATTGTGGCCGCCCACGGTCTGGGGCCACAGGCAGAAGGTGCAGCGCGACTTGCAGCCGCGGCCGGTATAGATCGAGATATAGGGGTGCTTGAGATAGCCGATGAAGTATTTCTCCATCTGCAGGTCGCGCTTGTAGACCGGGGTCACCCAGGGCAGCGTGTCCATATTCTCGATGATGGGGCGGTCGGCATTGTGCACGATCACGCCCTGCTTGTTGCGGTATGAGAT
>JAEZBK010000118.1 GCA_023427355.1 Pseudomonadota bacterium | reverse complement strand
TCTTCGTGGTGGTGGTGAACCGCCTGTTCTGGCAGCCGCTCTACTGGTATGCCGAGAGACGTTTCAGGATGGCGTCATGACCAAGCTGCTCGAACTGCAGAATGTGCGCCGGTCCTTTCCCCGCAGCGGCGGCGAGGAACTGCTGGTGCTGGACGATGTCAGCCTGACCCTGAAGGAAGGTGAGATTGTCGGCCTGCTGGGCCGGTCCGGCTCGGGAAAATCCACCCTGCTGCGCCTGATCGCGGGCCTGGCGCGGCCGCAGGGCGGCACGCTGCGCTACATGGGCGCGCCCATCGAAGGGCCGGCACAGGGCGTGGCCATGGTGTTCCAGGGCTTCGCGCTCTTTCCCTGGATGACCGTGCTGGAGAATGTGGAGCTGGGGCTGGAAGCGCTGGGCCTGCCACAGAAGGACATCCGCGCCCGCGCCCTGGCGGCGATCGACCTGATCGGCCTCGACGGCTATGAGAGCGCCTATCCGCGCGAATTGTCGGGCGGCATGCGCCAGCGCGTCGGCTTTGCCCGCGCCGTGGTGGTGCATCCCAACATCCTGCTGATGGACGAGCCTTTCTCGGCGCTGGATGTCCTGACCGCCGAAAATCTGCGCACCGACCTGGTGGAGCTGTGGGGCCAGAAGCAGCTGCCCATCAAGGGCATCATGCTGGTGACGCACAATATCGAGGAAGCGGTGCTGATGTGCGACCGCGTGCTGCTGTTCTCGTCCAACCCGGCCAAGGTCAGCGCCGAAATCGTGATCGACCTGCCCCAGCCGCGCGACCGCACCAGCCCCGCCTTCGAGGATTATGTGGACCGCATCTATGTCGAGATGACGGCGCGGCGGGTCGAACGCATGCGCCAGCAGCAGGCGCTGGGGCCGCAGGGCATCGGCATGGCGCTGACGCATGTGTCGCCCAGCCAGATTTCGGGCCTGGTCGAGGCGCTGGCGGCGGCGCCCTATGACGGCAAGGCGGACCTTCCCGACATCGCCTATGAGCAGGAACTGGAAGTGGACGAACTCTTCCCCGTGGCCGAAGCGATGCAGTTGCTGCGGCTGGCCGATGTGGAAGGCGGCGACATCAAGCTCACGCACATGGGAAAGCGTTTCGTGGACGCCGAACTGAACGAGCGCAAGGAAATCTTCAGCCGCGCCCTGATGAGCCAGGTGCCGCTGGCCGCCCATATCCGCAAGGTGCTGGACGAGCGCGCCAGCCATTCGGCGCCGCGCAGCCGCTTCCTGGACGAGCTGGAAGATCACATGGACGAAGACACGGCGGAAGAAACGCTGAAATGCGTCGTGTCCTGGGCGCGCTTCGCCGAGCTGTTCAGCTATGACGACAGCGCCGAATTGTTCTCGCTGGAAAATCCGACCTGAGTTCGCCCCTCCGCCTTCGCGGCGACACGCGCAAAGGGGATATCAGGCAGGAACAGGCCTCACGCAGGCCGCCGCCTGCTTGGCGCGCGCCCTGGCTTCCTCCACCGTGGCGCCGCGAGACGCCGCCACGCCCATGCGGCGCTTGGCGAAACTCTCCGGCTTGCCGAACAGGCGCAATTCCGTTTCCGGCACCGCAAGCGCGGCGGCCACGCCCTCAAAGCGCATCGCCCCGGCCTCGACGCCGCCATAGATCACCGCGGATGCACCGGCCGCCGCCAGCGCCGTGGAGACCGGCAGGCCCAGAATGGCGCGGGCATGCAGCGCGAATTCGGACTGGACCTGACTGACCAGCGTTACCAGCCCGGTATCGTGCGGACGCGGGCTGACTTCCGAGAACCAGACCTCATCGCCTTTCACGAACAGTTCGACGCCGAAGATGCCCCGCCCGCCCAGCGCGGCCGTGATCTTCGCCGCCATGTCGCGCGATTTTTCCCGCGCGGCGGCGCTCATGGGCTGGGGCTGCCAGCTTTCGACATAATCGCCATCCTTCTGCACATGCCCGATGGGTTCGCAGAAATGCGTGCCATCGGCGGCGCGCACAGTCAGTTGCGTGATCTCGAAATCGAACGGCACCTCGCCCTCGATGATGACGCGGGTCTCGCGCACCCGGCCGCCCGACAGCGCCTTGTCCCAGGCCGCGTCCACATCGGCGGCGGCCTTCAGGCGGCTCTGGCCCTTGCCGGAAGACGACATCACCGGCTTGACGAAACAGGGATAGCCGATGCGGTCACAGGCCGCGCGCATCTCTTCCAACGAAGAGGCAAAGGCATAAGGCGAGGTCGGCAGCTGCAATTCCTCCGCCGCCAGCACGCGGATGCGTTCGCGGTTCATGGTGATGTGGGCGGCCCGCGCCGTGGGGATGACGGTGCAAAGCCCGTCTTCCTCGATCCGCACCAGTTCGGCGGTGGCCAGCGCCTCGATCTCCGGCACCAGCAGATGCGGGCGCTCCTTCTCCACCAGCGCCCGCAACGCCGCCGCATCGGTCATGTCCAGCACATGCGCACGGTGCGCCACCTGCATGGCAGGCGCGTGCGCATAGCGGTCCACCGCGATGGTCTCGACGCCCAGGCGCTGCAGCTCGATGACGACTTCCTTGCCCAGCTCGCCCGATCCCAGCAGCATCACGCGGATGGCGGCCGGCGACAAAGGCGTGCCCGGGATCACGGGGCTAACCGTAGATCTTGGTGAAGGCATCCATCAGAAGGGCGCGGTCGGTGGGCTGGCCCTCGATCTTCACGGCATCGTCGCGCATGCCCGCATCGGCGGACGCACGCTCGACCCAGATGTGCGAGGTGGGGATGGCCCAGTCGCGTTCGTCCAGCGTCGGGCTGGGAATGAAGACCAGCGCCTTGTTCACCGTGTTGTGGTGGAAGATGCGCGTGCCGCACTTGGCGCAGCGATGGATGTCGAGCTGGCGGCCGGAGGCGGCGGTCTTGATGAAATTGTCCGTCTCGCCCGTGTGGCTGAACGCCTCGCTGGGCACGATGATCATTTCGATATGGTCGCTGCCGGTCGAAACCTTGCAGTCAGTGCAGTGACAGGCATTCAGCGCCAGCGGACGCGCCGTGATCGTGTAGCGCACCTGCCCGCACAGGCAGCCGCCATGGTAGGGCGGATTGGGGATGGGCTTGCGGTCGCTCATATCGTCCTCGGTCAAAAGAAAAAGCCGCCGCATCGTATCCGATGCAGCGGCCTTGTCGAGAATGCAGCGTCTTAGTTTTTCGCCGTATCAACGAGCTTGTTCTTGCTGATCCACGGCATCATGGCGCGCAGCTTGGCGCCCACTTCCTCGATGGCGTGGGCGTCGCCCTTGGCGCGGGTGGCCTTGAACGAAGCCTGGCCGGCCTTGTTTTCCAGCACCCAGTCGCGGGCGAAGCGGCCCTGCTGGATGTCTTCCAGCACGCGCTTCATCTCGGCCTTGGTTTCCGGCGTGATGATGCGCGGACCGGTGACATATTCGCCATATTCGGCGGTGTTGGAGATCGAGTAGTTCATGTTGGCGATGCCGCCTTCATAGATCAGGTCCACGATCAGCTTCACTTCGTGCAGGCATTCGAAATAGGCCATCTCCGGCGCATAACCGGCCTCGACCAGCGTCTCGAAACCGGCGCGGATCAGTTCGACCAGGCCGCCGCACAGCACGACCTGTTCGCCGAACAGGTCGGTCTCGCACTCTTCCTTGAAGCTGGTCTCGATGATGCCCGAACGGCCACCGCCGATGGCGGAGGCATAGGACAGGCCCAGGTCATGGGCATTGCCCGACGCGTCCTGGTGGACCGCGATGAGCGTCGGCACGCCGCCGCCCTTGAGATATTCGCCGCGCACGGTGTGGCCAGGGCCCTTGGGGGCGACCATCAGCACGTCCAGGTCCTTGCGGGCCTCGATCAGCTTGAAGTGCACATTGAAGCCGTGCGCGAAAAGCAGCGCGGCGCCGTCCTTCATGTTCTTGGCCAGGTCGTCCTTGTAGATGTCGGCCTGCAGCTCGTCCGGGGTCGCCATCATCATGACGTCGGCCCACTTGGCGGCATCGGCCACGCTCATCACCTTGAAGCCGGCGGCTTCGGCCTTGGTCGCGGACGGGCCGGGGCGCACCGCGATCACCACATCCTTCACGCCGCTGTCGCGCATGTTCTGCGCATGGGCATGGCCCTGGCTGCCGAAGCCGATCACGGCGACCTTCTTGTTCTTGATCAGGTTCAGGTCGGCGTCCCGGTCGTAATAAACCCGCATTTTCAAGCCCTTCTCGTTTCCTGGGAGGCAAAAGCCCCGAAATCCGCCCGGTTTCTACAGGGGGCGGGCCGATTGGGCAATCCGGCCGCCCGCATGGCACCTACCCCGCCAGAAGAGGCAGGATGGACAGGACCAGCGCCACCGCCATGGCAAGGTTGAAGGCGCGGATGCGCCCCGGAACCTTGAGGAAATCGCGCAGGGCCGCCCCGAACCCGGCCCAGACGAACATGCAGGGCAGGTTGGTCAGGGCAAACGCCGCCGTCACCACCACCGTGTCGGCCAAGGCATGGCCGGGGCGGACATACAGCGCCACGGTGGCCACCGCCGTCATCCAGAGCTTGAGATTCAGCGGCTGGATGGAGAGGGACGCCGTGAACGGCATGGGGTGGGGCAGATCGCCGCCCGACAGGCTGCCGCGCAGGGCGATGCGCCAGGCGAACCACAGGATGTAGCCAAAGCCCAGCACGCGCATGATGTCGCGCACGATCGGGTATTGGGAGAAGATCGCCCCCAGCCCCAGGCCCGTCGCCAGGGTGACGCCGACAATGCCGATGAAGATGCCCGCCATCTGCGGATAGCTGGCGCGGACGCCGAAATTCACGCCCGACGCCGCCAGCAGGATGTTGTTCGGGCCCGGCGTGATCGAATTGAGGAAGGTGAACCACAGCAGCGACGCCATCGCCGCCGGCGGCAGGAAGGTCGCCGTCGCGCCCATTGGGATGATTACATCGCCTCGGGGCCGCGGCTCATGGCGGCGACGCCGGTGCGCGAAACATCCACCAGGCCCAGCGGCCGCATCAATTCGATGAAGCTGTCGATCTTGGTCGGGGCGCCGGTGATCTCGAAGACAAAGCTGCTATGGGT
>JAEZBK010000037.1 GCA_023427355.1 Pseudomonadota bacterium | reverse complement strand
GCATAGGCCAGGTTGTTCAGGGCATTGATGCGGTCGATGAAGATCACGCCGGGCTCGGCATGGTCATAGGTGGACCGCATGATGCGCGACCACAAGTCCCGCGCCTTCACCGTGCGATACACCTGCCCGCCAAACGCCAGCGCCCAGTCCCCGTCACTTTTGACGGCGGCCATGAAGGCATCGCTCACCAGCACCGACAGGTTGAAGTTGGACAGCCGTCCAGGTGTCCGCTTGGCGTCTATGAATTCCTCGATGTCGGGATGATCCACCCGCAACGTCGCCATCATCGCGCCGCGGCGGCTGCCCGCGCTCATGATGGTGCGGCACATCGCGTCCCACACCTCCATGAACGACACCGGGCCCGACGCATCGGCGCCCACGCCCTTCACCACTGCGCCGCGCGGGCGCAGGGTGGAAAAGTCATAGCCGATGCCGCCGCCCTGCTGCAGCGTCAGCGCCGCCTCCCGCAGCGCCGAGAAAATTCCGTCCATCGTGTCGGGGATGGTTCCCATCACGAAGCAGTTGAACAGCGTCACGTCCCGGCCCGTGCCGGCTCCCGCCAGGATGCGTCCGGCTGGCAGGAATTTGTGCCCCGCCAGCGCCGCGCCAAAGGTCTGCGCCCGTTCCGTGCGCCCTTCCGGCTTTTCGGCCTGCGCCAGCGCCAGCGCCACGCGCGCCCAGCTTGCCGCCACATCGGTGTCCACCGTCGTGCCGTCCGGCGCTTTCAGCCGATATTTCATGTCCCAGATCTGGTGCGAAATAGGGGTCATGCAGCGTACCAATCACAAAGGGAGGCCATCGCTCCATGGCCTACTATTCGTTCACTTAACGTTCTAGCAGGGTGGCCGTTGGAAGTCAGCCCAGAAGGGCGTTGGTCGCCCCTTCGATCCGCTCTTCCAAGATGGGCATCAACTGGCTTCTTTTCAGCCCCGGCGGCACCGGTTCCAGGAAGGCCAGGGTGATGGTGCCGGGGGTTTTCCAGAAACCCTGCCAATGCGCGCCCGAATTGTGCGCCACCGGCACGCAAGGGACGCCAAGCTGGCCGTACAGCCCCGCCACGCCCGGCTTGTAGTCCGGCGGCGCCCCGGGCTTCACGCGCGTGCCTTCGGGAAAAATCACCACCTGGCGGCCTTCGTCCAAGACGGCCTCGGCCCGCTTCGCCATGAAGCGCAGCGCGCTGGCGCCTGCGGCGCGGTCAATCGGAATGGCGGCCGTCTTGCCCACATACCAGCCGAAGAACGGGATCAGCAGCAGCGACCGCTTCAGCACGATTCCCGGATCGCCCAGCACGGCATAGATCGCCAGCGTGTCCCAGGTGCTCATATGCTTGGCGGCGACCAGCACCGGGCCTTGCGGCACCGTGCCGGTGATGCGCATGGAAATGCCCGCCAACAATCTCAGTCCCAGCAACACCGTGCGCGCCCACAGGCGGCAGAAACGCGCCGCAACCTGGCGCGGACCCAGCAGCAGCGGCAGCGCAAGGATGCCCATCACGATGGTGACGGCGGCGAACCACAGGTTGAACAGCAGCGAACGCAGGAACATCATGTCGTCACGTCAGCGCCGTCATCGCCACGCTGCCCAGATACTTGATGTATTCCTGCTGCAGCAGAATCGCGGTGCCGCGCTGGCGCCACCAATGGTCCACATCCATGGCGGCATTCTCCACCGGGAAGGGCACCAGCGTCACCTCGGGCATGGCATCGGAGAATTCGCGCAGCGCCCTGGGCATGTGATAGCGCGCGGTCACGATGATCAGGCTGCGAAACCCATGCTGGCGCGTCCATTCCGCGGCTTCCTCGGCATTGCCGAACGTATCCTCGGCGGCATAGCCGACATCGGCGCAGCATTCGAAGCGCGCCTTGCCCCTGGCCATGCGCCCCAGCGTCTCCTTGCGCGTGTCCAGGCCGACGCCGCTGATCAAAAGCCGTTTTGCCGCGCCCTTTTCCAGCAGCGCCACGGCGGTATCCAGCCGCGCCTCACCGCCCGTCAGCGCGACGATGCCGTCGGCACGCACGGTCTGCGGCGGCGACGGCATGCGGGCAAGGAAAATCATGAAGCCCGCAAAATAGGCCAGCACCACGCCAAGGATGACGCCGAAGAAAATGCGCATGGGCCCAAGACTAGCAGCCGCGCCCAAGCTGCGGAAAGGGCTAATAGAAGTCCCGCACCACCGACAGGACCGACATGCGCGCCGTCGCCCAGGCGATGGCGGAAATCACGATGGGCACCATCACCAGCCACAGCATCTCGCGCAGCGTCAGTGCCAGGGGCGGCAGGAACGGCACGGCTTCCGCGCCAAACACATTCAGCCCTGCAATGCCGACAAAGGCCAGCGCCGCAACGGCCGTACCCGCCAGCGACGCCAGCAGCGCCGACAGGAAATAGTGCCGCTCGATGCTGCGGGCGATGAATCCGGCGCGCGCGCCCATCTGGTGCAGCAGCGCCACCATCTCGTGATGCGCATCCAGACCGGCGCGCGTCGCCAGCATTACCACCGCCACCGTCGCGCCCGCGATCAGCAGCAGGATGCCATAGGCGGCCCATCGCACCGTACCGGCCAGTCCCGCCAGCCGCGCCAGCCAGCGGCTGTGATCGTCCACCACCGCGCCGGGTGCGACCAGCTTCAACTGCGCCTGCAGCGCCGCCCCATCCACGCCCGCGCCGGGCGCCAGGGTGGCGTCAATCATGCGCGGCAAGGGAATGCCTGCCACCACGCCCGAACTGCCGATCCAGGGTTCAACCAGGGCGGCGATCTCGCTGTCCGGCAAGACGCGCACCTGCGCGATCCCGGGCGTGGCGCGCAGCACCGCCACGGCGCTACGCACCTGCGCATCCAGCCCCGCCTGCACATCGCCGGTTTCCGGCGGCAGCACCTGCACCGTCAGCCGGTCCGACAGGCCCGCGCTCCAGCCTTCGGCGGCCCGCGCCGCCACCATGGAAGCGCCCAGCGCCAGCGTCGCCAGCAGGGCCATCACCGCGATGACGAAATCCAGCGGGGCCGCGCCGCCATCCTTGGGCATGATGGAGCTGGCGCTGAAGCGGGCCTCGCTCATGGGCGCACCTTCTGCATTTCCATGACCCGGCCCTCGACCAGCCTGATCTCGCGGCCGCGCGTCTCCTCGACCAGCATGCGATCATGGGTAGCGACCAGCACGGTGGTGCCCAGCCGGTTCAGTTCCGCGAACAGCCGGATCAGCCGCGCGCCCATTTCCGGATCCACGTTGCCGGTGGGTTCGTCCGCCACCAGAAGATCGGGCCGCGCCACCACGGCGCGGGCAATGGCCACGCGCTGCTGTTCGCCGCCCGAAAGCGTGGCGGGCCGCGCATTCATCCGTTCGCCCAACCCCACCCAGGACAGCAGCTCGCGCACGTCGCGCACATAATCGGGTTCCCGCTTGCCCGCCAGCCGCAGCGGCAGGGCGACATTGTCATAGACCGACAGGTGGGACAGCAGCCGGAAATCCTGGAAGACCACCCCGATGCGGCGGCGCAGGGCCGGCAGGTCGCGGCGGCGCGCCACGGCCAGGTCCTCGCCAAACAGGGTGATCAGGCCGCGCGAGGGCGGCTCGGCCAGGCAGATCAGCTTCAGCAGCGTGGTCTTGCCCGCCCCCGAAAGACCGGTGAGAAAGGTAAACGAGCCCTGCGCCAGCTCGAAACTGACATCGCGCAGGACTTCGGGGCCAACGCCATAGCGCATCCCCACATTCTCAAACCGGACCATCCGACAACTTAACCGCTGCTCGCCTTGCGGTCATGGGGCATTCGCCCCTATTTTTCATGGGCAAAGCGCATTTATCCCGATGATTCTCACCTGTCCTGCCTGCAGCACCCGCTACACCGTGGACGCGGCGAAATTTCCGCCCGCGGGCAGGACCGTGCGT
>JAEZBK010000036.1 GCA_023427355.1 Pseudomonadota bacterium | reverse complement strand
CCGCTGCACAGGCCCAGCAGCGTCAGGAAGGACGGCACCAGCCTGGAGACCGATATGTCTTCCAGCTTTTCCAGCCGCGCCTTCACGATCGCGCGGGCACGGGCGCGGCGCGTCATGCGCTGGGCCTTGTCTTCCATCAGGCCAGTTCCGCCAGCATGGTTTCGCCCGCCACCGTCGTGGTGCCCGGCGTGACCAGCACCCTGGCGCCCGGCGGCAGATAGACGTCCAGGCGGCTGCCGAAGCGGATGATGCCGAAGCGTTCGCCGCGCACCACGGTCTGGCCTTCCTTCAGGTCGCAGACGATGCGCCGCGCCACCAGGCCGGCGATCTGCACCACGGCGATGTCGCGCGTTTCGTCCGCGCCTTCGGGCCGCACCCGGATCGCCATGCGCTCATTGTGCACCGACGCCTTGTCGAAGCTGGCATTGAAGAACTTGCCGGGGCGATAGGCGCGCGCGATCACCTTGCCGGTGACCACGTTGCGGTTCACATGCACGTTGAAGACGTTCATGAAGATCGAAAGCCGCACGCGCGGCGCATCGCCCATGCCCAGCTCGGCCGGCGGCGGCGCCTCCACGATGGGCAGCAGCTTGCCGTCGGCGGGCGAGATGATCAGGCCGGGCGCGGTGGGCGTCTGCCGGTCGGGATCGCGGAAGAAGGCCACGCACCAGATGGTCAGCGGCAGCATCACCAGCGCCAGCACCGGCGACATCAGCAGGGCCAGCAGATTCACGCCCGCGAACAGGGCGATGAAGGGAATGCCTTCTTTATGGATGGAAAAGCGCAAGGATCAGGCCACGCGGTTTCCGGTGAAGGGGAACGAGCCGAAGCTGCCCGCCTTGACGCTGCCCGAAAGCGTGTCGCCCGCCACCGTGCCGGTGAAGTCCAGCGTCATCGGCATGGGCGAGGAAATCTTGGCCGACCAGGAAAGAGTGTCGCCATCGGCCTTGCCATTCTCCAGCGGGCCCGAACCCTGCGCGGCTTGCTGTGTGCCGGTCAGCGTGGTGCCATCGATCTTCAGGTCCAGCGTGGCCTTCACCGCGCCCATGGGCGAATTGATGGTGATTTCCCATTTTCCGTCGGCGGCCATGGCGGATTCTCCTGCTGATTGGGCGGCATCTAAGGATGGCATGGACCTGCGCGCAAGGGCCATGTAAGGAACTATAATGTCCCGAAAAACCGTCATATTGCCCAAGGGCCGCCGCGCCCGCACGGGCAGCCCCTGGATCTTCGCCAACGAGCTGAAGATGGATCCCGCCGCCAAGGCGATTGCGCCCGGCAGCATCGTCAATGTCCGGGGCGAAGATGGCCGTGCGTTCGGAACCGGCTATTTCAATCCGCGCAGCCTGATCGCGGTGCGCCTCCTCGCAGACGATTGCGATGTCGCGGTGGACGCCGATTTCTTTGCTGCGCGCATCGCCCGCGCGCTGGCCCTGCGCACCGCGCTGTATGACAGGCCCTTCTACCGCCTGGTCCATGCCGAAGGCGATCACCTGCCCGGCCTGGTGGTCGATCGCTTCGACGATGTCCTGACGGTGCAGATGGGCACGGCGGGCATGGAGCGGCAATCCGACGCCATCCTCGCCGCGCTCGACGCCACGCTGAAGCCCAAGACCGTCATCCTGCGCAACGACGCCCCCAGCCGCACGCTGGAAGGGCTGGAAAATTATGTCCGCACCGCCAAGGGCGAGGGCGCCCGCATCGCGGTCGAGGAAAATGGCGCGCGCTACATCGCCGATCTCGCCACCGGCCAGAAGACCGGCTGGTATTACGACCAGCGCGACAACCGCGCCTTCATCGCCGCGCTGGCAAAGGGCCGCACCGTGCTCGATGCCTATTCCTATGGCGGCGGCTTCGGCGTGCTGGCGGCCAAGGCCGGCGCGACGGAAGTGATCTGCCTGGATTCCTCCGCGCCCGCCCTGGCGCTGGCCGAGGAAAGCGCCCGCGCCAACGCCGTGAAGATCACGCCGGTCAAGGCCGACGCCTTCGAGGAACTGGAACGCCTGGGCACGGCGGGCGAACGTTTCGACATCGTGCTGGCCGACCCGCCGCCCTTCGTGAAGTCGAAGAAGGATCTGGAACCGGGCGCCAAGGCCTATCGCAAGCTGGCGCGCCTGGCGGCCGCCGTCACCGCGCCGGGCGGCTTCCTCAAGATCGCCTCCTGCTCGCACAACATCCCGCCCGAACGCTTCGCGGCGGAATGTGCGGCGGGCATCGCCCGCACGGGCCGCCCCGCGCGCCTCATCCGGCAGGCGGGCGCGGGGCCGGATCATCCCGTCCATCCCCTCCTGCCGGAATCGGCCTACCTCAAGGCCTTGGTCTACGCCCTAGATTGACACCTGCGTCCCCAGCTCCACCACCCGCCCCGGCGGCAGGCTGTAGAACCGCGTGGGACTGAGCGCATTGCCGGCCAGCCACATATAGAGCCCGGTGCGCCAGCCGGTCAGGCGCGGATGCTCTCCGGCCACCAGCGTCTCGCGCCCCAGGAAATAAGTGGTGTCCTGCGGCTCCAGCGACAGACCCTTGCCGCGCGCCAGATCAAGCGCCCCCGGCACATCCGGCGTCTCGAAGAAGCCGAAGGTGATGCGCGCCTCGAACAGGCCCTTGCCCAGATTCTCGACCGCGATGCGCCTGTGTTCGGGCACGAAGGGGGTGTCGCAGACCTGCACCGAGCACAGCACCACCCGCTCATGCAGCACATGATAATGCTTCAGGCTGTGCAGCAGCGCGTTGGGCGCGATGTCGGTGCGCGGCGTCAGGAACACCGCCGTGCCCTGCACGCGCTGGCCGATCTTCTCGATGCGCGGCAGGAAAAGCTGGATGTCCAGCGCATTGTCGCGCAGCTTTTCCATGTGCACCCGGCGGCCCACCCGCCAGGTGTCCATCACCATGAAGACCAGCGCCGCCACCACCAGCGGCAACCAGCCGCCCTCGGCGATCTTCAGCCCGTTGGACGCCAGGAACAGCACATCCACCAACCCCAGCGTGCCGAACAGCGCCCACACCGCCAGCGGCTTCCAGTGCCAGCGATGCACCGCCACCACACCGACCAGGAGCGTCGAGATCACCATCACCCCCGTCACCGCGATGCCATAGGC
>JAEZBK010000026.1 GCA_023427355.1 Pseudomonadota bacterium | reverse complement strand
ATCGCCGCCTGGCGTGATGGACAGATAGGGGCTGCCAAGCAGGCCCGCCGACGTCACCAGGATCGAGGAATCCACGGGCACTTCTATGCCCGGCTCCATACGCATATGCACCGTGACCAGAAAGGTTCGCGGGTCCAGCGTCATGTCGGTGACCGAACCAACCTTGATGCCGGACAGCCGCACTTCCGTGCCCACGCCAAGCCCATCGGCCTTGGCGAGCCGGACGTTGAGATCATAGCCGCTGGCGCCGCCAGCATCCTTGCCGAAATAAACCAGCGCACCGATCAGGATGGCCGCAATCACCACGCCAAGCCCGATCAGCGCTTCGCCGTTCGTGCTGCTTTTCATGCCTGCCGCGCTCATTCGGGCTTCCAGGCCTGATAATCGCCGGTTGCGGGCGGACGAACGCCGCCGGCGGCCAGCGAACCATCGGGGCGATAGGCGCCTTGCGTACCGGTCAGGTTGGGCTGATACGGCGTTTCATAGGACTTGGCCTTGAAAGGCGCCTTGGTCGGGGGTTCGGGATAAGTGTGGTGCAGCCAGCCATGCCAGTCGGGCGTCACGCGGCTGGCCTCAACGGTGCCGTTATAGACGACCCAACGGCGGGAGCCGTCGCGGTTCTGGTAGTAGCGGTTTCCAAAGCTGTCCTCGCCCACAGGCTCGCCCGTGAGCTTCGTGGTCAGCCACGTCCCGATCGTTTGGGATTTCCACCAGGAAAAGATCATTTTGATGCACCGCAAGACTCGATGGGCGGGACTATAGGGGCGCGGGATTCGAGAGCCAAGGCGGACCTGCAGAAGCCCTGAGGCACCGGATTTGCCATTCACAATATGTCCACAGGGCTGGCGGACCGGCGGGAGATGGAACCCGGAAATATTTTTGATGTTCGACTTGTCCGCCTCGCTTGACTCCCGCTTTTTCAGGGGGTTGCAGGGCCACAAGATATTGTGGGCAGATGAGATTTAACCACTTCATGCTTGCGTCGACGGAGGCACCGCGTCCATACTTTGGGCCAGTCGCCGCACGCGACACCAAATCTGGCGGACCCATGACGGCCCCGCCGTGAGGACACGCATCCTCACGGACGGATTTCTGTCCCCAAAATGGTGCGTTTGCGGGGGCTGGGGCCGCCAACGTCTGCATACCGGGGTTTTCCATGCGCATCCGCCGTCACTTCACGGTCGAAGGTCATTCGCCCTATGAGGGCATCGCGTTCCGCACCGCCGCCAGCGAGATCCGCAATCCGGACGGTTCCGTCGTTTTTGCCCAGGACGGTATCGAGGTTCCCGAAAGCTGGAGCCAGGTCGCGTCGGACGTGCTGGCGCAGAAGTATTTCCGCAAGGCGGGCGTTCCCAAGACGCTGAAGCCCGTGGCCGAGGAAGGCGTGCCGGAGTTCCTCTGGAAGAAGCAGGGAACGACCAAGGAAACCACCGGTGAAAAATCCGCCAAGCAGGTTTTTGACCGGCTGGCCGGCACCTGGGCTTACTGGGGATGGAAAGGCGGCTATTTCGATGGTGAAGCCGACGCCCGCGCCTTCTATGACGAGTTGTGCCACATGCTGGCGGCGCAGAAATGCGCGCCCAACTCACCGCAATGGTTCAACACCGGACTCCACTGGGCCTATGGCATCGATGGCCCCGGCCAGGGTCACTACTATGTGGATCACAAGACGGGGCGGCTGACCAAATCCACCAGCGCCTATGAACACCCGCAGCCCCATGCCTGCTTCATACAGAGCGTCAAGGACGACCTGGTGAATGAAGGCGGCATCATGGACCTTTGGACCCGCGAAGCACGGCTGTTCAAGTATGGCTCGGGCACCGGCACCAATTTCTCGTCCCTGCGGGGAAGCGATGAAAAGCTGTCAGGCGGCGGCAAGTCCTCTGGCCTGATGAGCTTCCTGAAGATCGGGGATCGCGCGGCAGGCGCAATCAAGTCAGGCGGCACGACCCGCCGCGCCGCCAAGATGGTGATCGTGGACATTGACCATCCCGACATCGAGGATTTCATCGAATGGAAGGTGATCGAGGAGCAGAAGGTCGCCGCGATGGTGGCCGGCTCGAAGCTGGCCGAAAAGCACCTGAAGGCGGTGTTGAAGGCCTGCATCAACTGCGACGGTTCGGGCGACGATTGCTACGATCCGGCGAAGAACCCTGCCCTGCGCCGCGAGATCCGCGCCGCGCGCAAGAGCATGATCCCAGATAATTACATCGAGCGGGTCATCAGCTTCGCCAAGCAGGGCTTCAAGGACATCAGCTTCAAGACCTATGACACCGACTGGGATTCCGACGCCTATACCAGCGTGTCGGGCCAGAACTCGAACAATTCGGTGCGCGTCACAGACGCCTTCCTCAAAGCCGTGCAGGAAGATGCCGACTGGAACCTGACCTTCCGTGGCACGGGCATCGTCGCCAAGACCGTGAAGGCCCGCGATCTGTGGCAGAAGGTTTCGGAGGCGGCCTGGGCCTGCGCCGATCCCGGCATCCAGTTCCACACCAGCATCAATGACTGGCACACCTGCCCGGCGGGCGGCGACATCCGCGCCTCCAACCCGTGCAGCGAATACATGTTCCTGGACGATACCGCCTGCAACCTGGCCTCGCTGAACCTGATGGCCTTCCGGAAAGGCGATCCGGGCGCGCGCAGCTTCGACGTGGATGCGTTCGAGCATGCCGTGCGGCTGTGGACGATCGTGCTGGAAATCTCGGTGCTGATGGCGCAATTCCCCTCGAAGGAAATCGCGCAGCTTTCCTATGACTATCGCACGCTGGGCCTGGGCTTCGCCAATATCGGCGGCCTGCTGATGAGCGAAGGCATTGCCTATGACAGCCGCGAGGGCCGCGCCATTGCGGGCGCCATCGCCGCCATCATGACCGGCGTATCCTATGCCACCAGTGCCGAGATGGCGGGCGAACTGGGCGCCTTCCCGGAACATGCGGCCAACAAGGACGCAATGCTGCGGGTGGTGCGCAACCATCGCCGCGCCGCCCATGGCGAAAAGGATGGCTATGAGAAACTGTCCACCCTGCCTGTGCCGCTGGACCTGAAGGCCATTCCGGATCGCACGCTGGCGGATGCCGCCAAGCGCGCCTGGGATGATGCGCTGTCCATGGGCAAGGAGTTTGGCTTCCGCAATGCCCAGGCCACTGTGATTGCGCCGACCGGGACCATCGGCCTGGTCATGGATTGCGATACCACCGGTGTCGAGCCGGACTTCGCGCTGGTGAAGTTCAAGACGCTGGCGGGCGGCGGCTATTTCAAGATCATCAACCGCTGCGTGCCCGAAGCCCTGATGAATCTTGGCTATGGCCAGAGCGAGATTGACGCCATCGTCGCGTATGCGGTGGGGCATGGCACGCTGGAGGATTATCGCGGGCGGTTGAGCCTGGACGCGCTGCGCGGCAAGGGTTTCGGCGAGGAACAGATCGGCGCGATTGAAGCGGCGTTGGAAAGCGCCTTCGATATCCGCTTTGTCTTCAACAAGTGGACGCTGGGCGAGGCGTTCTGCCGCGAAACGCTGAAGCTGGATGCAACCGTGATGGATGCACCGGATTTCGACCTGCTCAAGGCGCTGGGCTTTGCCCGCACCGACATCGATGCCGCCAACCTGCATGTCTGCGGCGCCATGACCCTGGAAGGCGCACCGCACCTGAAGGCCGAGCACCTGCCGGTCTTCGACTGCGCCAATCCGTGCGGGCGCACCGGCAAGCGGGCGCTGAATGTTGAGGCTCATATCCGCATGATGGCGGCGGTGCAGCCCTTCATTTCGGGCGCCATTTCGAAGACCATCAACATGCCGGCCACCGCCACCATCGACGCGTGCGGCGACGCCTACATGCTGTCCTGGAAGCTGGGCCTGAAGGCCAATGCGCTCTATCGCGATGGCTCCAAGCTCAGCCAGCCCCTGGCCAGCAGCGTCTTCTCCATCATGGACGAGGAAGACGACGATGCCGCCGATGCGCCCACGCCGCGTCCTTCGGCTCCCGTGCAGCAGACGGTTGTAACCGAGCGTATCGTGGAGAAGGTGATCGAGAAGATCCGCGTGCATGAGCGCGAACGCCTGCCCCATCGCCGCAAGAGCTATACCCAAAAGGCCGTGGTCGGCGGCCACAAGGTCTATTTGCATACCGGCGAATATGAGGATGGCCGCCTGGGTGAAATCTTCATCGACATGCACAAGGAGGGCGCCGCCTTCCGCAGCCTGATGAACAAC